>JAOZOC010000622.1 GCA_029933495.1 Bacteroidales bacterium | reverse complement strand
AACCCCGGAACTGTCAGTAATATTACCAAAAATACTTTTTTTCTCACTTATCTGTGTTTTTCCAAATTTATAATTCTGTTTTAATATGGTTTATCGAAAGCAAATATACATAAAATTATTATTTAACCAATAATCTGCTTTTGTGTGAACACAGGTTTTGTTTCATGGGCCTCCCCAAAAGTTGAAATGTAACAGACATTGGCAATCTGTAGTAAGCAAAACCTTTCGGGTGGACACAGGCTTGTGGGTGGAACTCCCGGAAGGTTGAGATGAGAAGGATGGTTGGCAGTTTTAAATCAGCAGTCGGCAAAACCTTCCGGCTGAATGCAGGCATCATGCTAAAGGTTAGGACGAATTACAAACAATATGTATTTGACTCTGGTGTCTGGGAACTATTTAATTCTTTCGGATTAATCTTCTCTCCGTTTATTTTTTTTAAAATCCCAAAAAGGCTGTGAACGTTCACTCCCGATAAAACATAAAGTGTATAAGATGAAATACATTATCTAACCATCACTTTTTTCACAAAAACTTTACTATCTGTCATTACTTTTATAAAATAAAAACCACTAGGTCTGCTTGAAATATCAATTGGAACTTTTTTACTATTATTAGATTCAATAGACAATAACAGTTTACCATTGGAGTTAAATACAAATATAGAATATTCCACCAAATTATTAGTAAAATCAATATAAAACTTCCCGGAATTTGGATTTGGATACAATGTTACTGACTGATTTTCTTCCACTTCATTCTCCTCCCCCAGAACGCCGTAAAAATAAAGCCATCTCTCTTTGTTAACCCAGGAAGTGTCCTCCCATTTCATATTGACCTTTTCTGTTATAAGTCCATCTTCATCATACCAGGAAGTAGTCATTGAAATATTAATCCAAATTGAATCCTGCCATTGCTGAAATATTTCTTCCGACTCGTTAAAATCTTCTGAATAAATATAAAGATGTTGTTTATAACGCTCCCAATATTCATTTTCCCAGATAAAAAACTCTTTTTTTAGTATATTTCCGTAACTGTCATAATTATAATATACCGAGTCGCTTTTTACTAAAAAATTATCTTAATTTTTTAACATAACATATCCGTTGACACTTTCCTGATTATCATAAAAATAGTTGAACACCTTTAATAAATCCCAATTATCAGGAGTACCCGTGAAAATATTTTTATATGAGAGAAGATAGTCATTGTATTCAAATGTTGATCTAAAATAAATAGTCTGAGATCCATCTAAATTATAACTATTTATTTGTTCACTAAGTCTTAAAGAATCATCATAATAAAACTTATCCAAACCATAGGAATCAAAGCCAACTCCCATTAAACTTTCATAATAGTAATGATATTTTAATGAATCATTATTCTCATAATATTCAAAAACATCTTTTGAATTATTGTAAAGACCTGAACTTGTCAGTTCGTATGAATTAGACAAAATTATTTGGCCAATATCATTATAGTCGAATACCATATAGCTTACCAAATCCCAGACATTATCTGACCAAATAAACTTTGCTTTTGTCAAAAGTACGCTGTTTTGTTTTGACATATTTTGGCAAAAAGAATCAACTGAAATACTAATTCCTATAATAAATACAAAAAAAGAAATTACTGTTTTCATCGCTATTTCCTTAAATTATCAATCTATGTTTATTAATATTAAAATGCTATCTATTCTTTATTTCATCTTAGAAAAAACAAATTTAGAAAAAGAAAAAGCAATTGTCAAGAAAAATAAGTTTACGGTATGTTTTTTCAAGTTTACGGCAGTTTTTTCAGAATAATAGTATCCTTCAATTTATTATTACAAAACCAAAATATCTTACCTGTTCATCTCGCAGAATCCAATCTAAAAATCATTCTAAATAAAAATTATTTTTCAAAATTTATTTGGAATCCATGAAATTTTTCTAATTTCGTCGGGTTGTAAAAACAATCAAATTCAGATAAACGCATGGCAAAAGTTAAAGGAGATATCATTGTTGACATTGAGAAGTGCAAAGGCTGCGAGGTATGTATTGACGCCTGCCCTACGCACACCATTGCAATGTCGGAACAGGTTAACGGAAAGGGTTACCATTTTATGCAAAACGTACACGATGCCTGTACAGGTTGTACTAATTGTGCAATAGTTTGCCCTGACGGAGTAATAACCGTTTACAGAATTAAAGTTTAATTACTAAAGAAAATATCAAACAGATATGGGAAAAGAGCTTAGATTAATGAAAGGTAACGAGGCATTTGCCGAAGCGGTTATCCGTGCGGGTGCCGATGGGTATTTCGGCTATCCTATCACTCCCCAGTCGGAAGTAATGGAGTATCTTATGGCAGAGAAACCTTATGAGAGAACTGGAATGGTAGTTTTGCAGGCCGAAAGTGAAATAGCCTCAATAAATATGCTTTATGG
>JAOZOC010000099.1 GCA_029933495.1 Bacteroidales bacterium | reverse complement strand
TTTTGTTTTTTCGGTCACAGATATTAAGCAAGTCATCAACGGTTTGCTGCGATTTTTCAATAGTTGAATTTATGTTACGTTCCAAAAATGTTGGAGAAATCGAAAAAGGAAAACCAAGATAACCTATTTCGTCAAAATCTGCTGCTGTTTCTCCTCCGCGTTTGTTCCCAACAATGGCAAGTAATTTAGATTTTGTATTTGACAAGTCCAGCCGTTTCAACACTTCTGCTGTATCTTTCATTTGCGGAATCGCTTTTGGTGAAACAAAACTGCCAAAGTCGATTGTATCAAATCCAACTCTCAGGAGGGAATTAATATACCTTGCTTTATCTTTTGTAGGGATAAAGCGAACCAGACCCTGCATAGCATCACGGGGTGATTCTATGATTTTGATCTTTCTCATTTAACATCCTATATACCTTGAAATAACCAATCTTTGTATTTCTGAAGTACCTTCTCCAATTTGTAATAAGCGCTGATCGCGATAGAAACGCTCAATATCATAATCTTTCATTAACCCATATCCACCATGTATTTGAACTGCCTCATCAGCAACCTCTTTGGCTATTTCAGAACAATACAGTTTCGACATTGCAGCCTCTTTGGCAAAAGGTTTTTCGTTATCTTTCAGCCAACAAGCTTTATAAAGCAGATTACGTGCAAGCTCTATTTTCAAAGCCATATCAGCCAGCTTAAAGGCATTAATCTGAAACTTACTGATAGGTTTTCCAAATTGTTTACGTTCTTTTGAATACTGAAGTGCCATCTCATAAGCCCCCTGTGCAAGGCCAAGTCCCATTGCTCCTATTGACAATCTGCCATTATCAAGAGTGCTTAACATAATATGTGAACCTTCTCCTATTTTACCAAGCAGATGCGATTCAGGAACACGGCAGTCATCAAAATACAACTCTGCTGTGTCAGATGCCCGCCACATCATTTTACCGTGCATTGTAACCTGCTTAAAGCCAGGTGTTCCTTTATCAACAATAATGGTTGTAAATTCCTTATTTCCGTTTTCAAATACTTTTGTAACTGCCTGAACGGTAGAACCAATTGAAATATCACATGAACCATTTGTAATAAAAATTTTGGAACCATTAATAAGCCACTCTCCTTTTTCGAGTTTTGCAACTGTTTTTGTTCCTCTGGAGTCGGAACCGGCATTAGCCTCGGTAAGCCCGAAACCCCACAATGCTTCCCCGGTGCAAAGCTGTGGAAGGTATTTCATTTTTTGTTCCTCAGTGCCATAATAATAAATCGGCCCGATGCCAAGTGAATTATGTGCAGCGAGAGTAGCAGCCTGTGAGCCATCAACTCTCGCAAGTTCTTCAACAGCAATTATATATGATAATGTGTCGAGATGCTGCCCGCCATATTTTTCGGGGAGGTACATTCCAAACAGACCAAGCTCACCTATTTTTCGGGTAAGGTCGTACGAAAATTCAGCTTTTTCATCCAGCTCTTTTGCAACCGGCTTTATCTCCCTTTCAGCAAAATCGCGAACTGTTTCGCGAATTAAGTTTTGCTCTTCTGTTAAATCAAAATTCATATTTATATTTTTAACTTATTAAATCAATTTCCTGTTTTATGCTAAGATTATTATTTGACCTTGAATAAGGTATATTTTACTCTCTATTATCTATTCATCCTGTGACAAAATTACCAACTCAGTACTACCATCAACCATATTTGCCACGGTAACATTTACTTTTTCAACAATTGCATCTCGTGGTGAGACAATGTTATTCTCCATTTTCATAGCTTCAACAATTAGCAACACATCACCCTTTTTAATATTATCACCTTCGTTAACATTTATCTTAATAACCTTTCCGGGCATCGGCGAAACTATCTGGCCATTCCCACCATCTGCATCAAGGCTTCCGAAAAAATCTTCCTGTACAAGAATATCATTCCTGCGAATTTGAAAAGTAAATCCGTCATAGCTAATAAAACCATTTCCTTTATCATTATTCGAAATATAGAAAGTGTGAATTGTGTTATCTATTGAGAGTTTGATAATTCCATATTCCAGCGATTCAAACAGGGCAACGCTCCTGTTTCCTTCAATATCAAATTCAAATTTGCCATCATTATTGTTTTTGAATTTGACCGGAATCTCTCTATCTTCAAAAGTTACTGTGAATTCAGTCAGATCGCGCCAATATCCTATTTGTTTCCAGATGCTAAAATCGTCTTCAATGTTTAGATATTCTGATGCAATACTGTAAACCGAATATGCAATTACAGGGTAATGCTGTGGGACCAAACTTCTCTCTTTTTCAATTTGCTCAAGAATGTAATCAGTATACTCATCACAATATTTTGTTGTAATGTTATTTGTGATATATGCCTTATGTCCGAGCAGGTGCTCCAGATAGGGGATGTTTGTTTTAATGCCATGAATTATATAATTTTTCAGGGCGGTAATCACCTTTTTTCTTGCACTTTCTCTATCGTTGCTCCAAACAACAAGTTTAGCGATCATAGGATCATAAAAACTTTCTATCGTTGTGGCTTCTTCAATTCCGGTGTCTATTCGTACTTTTTTGCCTTGTGGCTCATGATAGAATGTCATTTCTCCCGGAGAAGGCAGGAAATTATTTTCCGGATCTTCGGCATAAATCCGGCATTCAATGGAATGACCATTTTGTGTAAGCTCTTCCTGTTTTAGGCTTAGCTTGTTTCCTGCTGCTACAAGTATCTGCTCCCTAACGATATCAACACCAGTAACCATCTCGGTAACCGGATGTTCAACCTGAACGCGGGTATTCATTTCAAGGAAATAAAAATTAAGGTCCTTATCAACAAGGAATTCAACAGTTCCGGCATTGTTATATTCAATCTCTTTGGAGATTTTTACTGCTGCATCACCCATTTTCTTTCTCACTTCAGGGGTAAGAGTTGGAGATGGTGACTCCTCAATAATCTTTTGGTAGCGGCGTTGAATTGAACACTCTCTTTCGAAAAGGTGGATAACATTTCCAAAATTATCACCTATTACCTGAATTTCGATATGACGAGGTTCTTCCACATATTTTTCTACAAAAACGGTTCCATCGCTAAAATAATTTTTTGCCTCCCTGCTGGTATTTTCAATTGCATCTTTCAATTCATTTTCAGAATGGACTATTCTCATTCCTTTACCTCCACCTCCTGCCGCGGCTTTTACCAAAAGCGGAAAAGGGATTTCTTTTGCTGCTTTCATCAAAGAGGCCTTATTACCGGTTTTAGCTTCAGTCATTGGAATTCCGAGCTTTTTTACAAACTCCCTGGATTCTATCTTATTGCCCATCAGCTTAATAGCTCGGGTATGTGGTCCGATAAATATGATGTTATCTTGTTTGCAGGCAGCGACAAAAGCAGGATTTTCGGCCAGAAAACCATATCCCGGATGGATAGCTTCACATTCCGAACGTTTGGCAATCTCTATTATCCTTTCGAGATTAAGATATGTATCACTTAGTTCGATGCTGTCGCCAAGGCAATATGCTTCGTCAGCCAACTCAACGTGCAGCGATTCCTCATCTGCAACAGAATAAATAGCAACGGTTTCGATTCCAAGTTTTTGTGCCGATTTGATAACCCGAACAGCTATTTCACCACGGTTTGCTATTAAGATTTTGTTGAAGAGCTTCATTTTTTTTTGTATTTTGAACCCAACAAAGTTACAGGAAAAATCTCAATTATTGATTTCAAAATACAAATTTACAAATTTTCCCGCTTCTCATACTGCTCTTCATAGTACTTTTGATAGTCACCACTGGTAACATTATTCATCCACTCTTCATTTTCGAGATACCAGTCTATTGTTTTTTCTAATCCGACCTCAAATTCGAGTGATGGCATCCAACCCAATTCTTTTTGAAGCTTTGATGAATCGATTGCATATCTCAGGTCATGGCCTGCTCTGTCCTTAACATAGGTGATAAGCTTTTCGGAAGTTCCGGGATTACGGCCCAGTTTTCTGTCCATAATATCGCACATCTTTTTAATCAGGTCAATATTTTTCCACTCGTTATTACCTCCGATATTATATGTTTCGCCTTTCCCCCCTCTATGAAAAATAATATCAATAGCAGCAGCATGATCCTCTACAAACAGCCAATCTCTAATATTTACACCTTTACCATAAACAGGTAATGGCTTTTTGTTTTTTATGTTATTAATAAAAAGAGGTATTAATTTTTCAGGAAACTGGAAAGCCCCATAGTTGTTTGAACAATTTGAAATGACAACCGGTAACCCAAACGTGTCATGATAAGATCTTACAAGATGGTCAGAACTGGCTTTAGATGCTGAGTATGGACTGTGGGGATCATAAGAAGTTTCTTCGGTAAAAATACCAGTATCTCCAAGAGAGCCATAAACTTCATCTGTTGATATGTGGTAGAATTTCTTTTCTGAAAAGCTTCCTTCCCAATGTGATTTTGCAGCATTAAGAAGATTTACTGTACCCACAATATTTGTATAAATAAACTCCATAGGGTTTGTTATAGACCTGTCAACATGCGATTCTGCTGCAAGGTGTATCACCCCGTCAAAACTGTAATCTTTAAAAAGTTGCTGAATGAAGTCACCGTCAACTATATCTCCTTTTACAAATTTGTAATTGGATTTACTTTCAATATCTTTAAGATTTTCAAGATTTCCGGCATAGGTTAGCTTATCAAGGTTGACAACATTGTATTCAGGATATTTATTAACAAACAACCTAACAACGTGTGAACCAATGAATCCGGCGCCTCCGGTGATTAATATGTTTTTCATCTGGTTATGTTTTCTCCTGTAAAGCCTTTTCCCAGTTCCACGCTGAAAGCATCATCTCATCAATTCCCTTTTCAGCTTTCCAGCCAAGCTCCCTATTTGCATAAGTTGTGTTTGCCCAGACTTTTTCAATATCACCAGACCTTCTGTCAACAATTTTATAATTTAGTTTAACATCTGTAACCTTTTCAAATGAATTGATTACTTCAAGAACTGAAAATCCATTGCCAGTCCCAAGATTAAACATTTCAACTTTATCCTTGCTTTTATCATTAAGCATTCGATCAATAGCAATAACATGTGCCTTTGCAAGATCAACTACGTGTATGTAATCACGTATGGCCGTCCCGTCGGGTGTGTTATAATCCTCTCCAAAAACACTTAAAACCTCCCTCTTTCCGATGGCTGTCTGGGTAATAAATGGAATTAGATTGTTTGGGACACCAATCGGCAGTTCACCTATTAAAGCTGATTCGTGAGCACCTATCGGGTTAAAATATCTTAGCAAAATACCTTTAATGTTTTCAACCTTGGTTGTATTTTCAATTATCTCTTCTGCGATTTGCTTTGTATGTGCATAAGGCGACCAGGCTTTTTGAATTGGAGCTTGCTCTGTTACCGGAAGTTCATCCGGCTGTCCGTAAACAGTACAAGAGGAGGAGAAAACAATATTGGGAATGCCGGCTTTTATCATTCCTTCCAATAGGTTGATAAGAGAGTTCAGATTATTTCTGTAATACAATAGTGGCTCCTGAACCGATTCACCGACTGCCTTTAAAGCAGCAAAGTGAATAACTCCTGCAATACTATTGTGACGATTGAAAAAGTCAGCAGTTTTATCCACATCTGTAAGGTCTATTTTTTCAAATCCCGGCCTTACACCTGAAATTTTTTCAATATTATCAACTACACTTGCATAAGAGTTTGAGAGGTTATCAATAATGATAACTTCATATCCGCTTTGTTGAAGTTCGACCACAGTGTGCGAGCCGATATAACCTGTTCCTCCTGTTACAAGAATCTTCATAATTATAAACTCCAGTAAGTCAATTCATTTATTTTATTTCTGTACAGCCCCTTTACATCAACAATTATTGCATTCTTGGATGTTATAGATTTAAAGTAATCCTCATCAAGGTTAAGATAATTGTCGTGTGAAACTGCAATAATAACTGCATTGTAGTCATCGGCAATGTCATCAACAAGGTCAAGTCCGTATTCTCTCTTTAGCTCTTTTGAAGAAGCAAAAGGATCGGCAACATCAACAGTCACACCATAGGTTTTCAACTCATTAATTAAATCCACAACTTTCGAGTTACGCAGGTCACTTACATTCTCTTTAAAGGTAACACCCATAACCAGAACTTTGGAGTTAAGGATTTTCTTACCCTTTGTAATCAATTTTTTCACAAGCTGTTTAGCGATGTAAAAACCCATAGAGTCGTTTACAAATCTTCCTGAATTGATAATTTGAGGATGATATCTGTATTCTTTGGCTTTGTATGCCAGATAGTAAGGGTCAACACCGATGCAGTGCCCACCAACGAGTCCCGGATAGAATTTCAGAAAATTCCATTTTGTCCCTGCAGCTTCCAGAACATCAAAAGTATTTATTCCCATTCTGCTAAAAATAATGGAAAGTTCATTCATCAGCGCAATATTAACATCACGTTGAGTGTTTTCAATAACCTTTGCAGCTTCGGCAACTTTCATCGTCGGTGCACGGTGAACTCCGGCTTTAACAACCAGTTCATAAGTTTTGGCAATGTTGTCGAGAGAATCGTCATCACAGCCTGAAACTATTTTAGTTACAGTTGTAAGTGTATGAACTTTATCTCCGGGATTTATTCTCTCAGGGGAGTATCCAACCTTAAAATCCTGCGGGAACTTCAATCCCGAATATTCTTCAAGAACAGGAATACAATCCTCTTCGGTTGCTCCTGGATAGACCGTTGATTCATATACAACATAATCGCCTTTTTTCAGAATCTTACCAACTGTTTTTGATGCTGAAATAAGTGGGGAAAGGTCGGGCATGTGATGATTGTCAATCGGTGTTGGAACAGCAATAATGTGAAATGAAGCCTCTTTCAGGTCTTCAGGTTTTGAAGTAAAAGTAATATCACAATTATCAAATGCTTCAGCAGATAATTCTTCACTTGGATCCTGCTTCTTTTTCATCATTGCAACTCGCTCATCACTAATGTCAAACCCAACAACAGATATGTGCTTTGCAAATTCAAGAGCAATCGGAAGACCAACATAACCTAACCCTACGAGGGACAGCTTTGCTTCCTTATTTATTAATTTTTGATAAATTTCCATCTGTTTATAATTCTTTATTTATTGAAAAACTTTGTTTTTATCTTTTCCGGTTTTGTCATAATTTTGGGCTTCGCAATCCAAAATTTCGCCAAAACCTTCTTTATACTACTTTATTATCACCTCACCGAAATATCTGAATAAGGTGTGTATCTAATTTATCAGCTACTGGTGTTTCAATTTCTTAAGCATATTTTTTTACTGCTTCTATAATTTTATCCTGATTTTCAGTGTTCAGGTACGGATACATTGGCAGACTGAAAACTTTTCCCGATATATCTTCACTTACAGGAAAATCACCATTATTGTAGCCAAGGTCGGCAAAAGCATCCTGTAAATGCAAAGGTTTCGGATAATAAACTGCTGTAGGAATTCCCTCTTCTTTCAAGCCAGCCATAACCTTCTCTCTGTCAGGGTGTAAAATAGAATATTGTGCCCAGGCAGAAATATTGCCATCTTTTACGCGAGGTACAGTCACATAGTCTGCAAGTTTTTCATTATATCTGTTGGCAACTACCTGTCTTAATTCTATCTCCTCAGCAAAGATTTCAAGTTTTGGGAGTAAAATTGCAGCCATTAAAGTGTCAAGTCTTCCATTTAGACCAACCCTGACATTATCATATTTATTGGTTCCTTTTCCGTGTACCCTTATTGAGAGAAGTTTCTCATACATCTCTTTGTCATTAGTAAAACACATTCCTCCGTCACCATAGGTGCCAAGAGGTTTTGCAGGGAAAAAGCTTGTTCCTGCACTATGTGATAAAGAGCCGGCTTTTCTTCCTTTGTACGAACCACCAAAACCCTGGGCTGCGTCTTCAAGAACGAACATTCCATATTTTTCGGCAATAGCATTTATCTCGTCATAATCGGCAGGCTGTCCGAAGAGGTCAACAGGAATTACACCTTTTAAATTCAGTTTTCCTTCTTCTTTTGTTTTTATAACTGCCTCTTCAAGTTTGGTAGTATCCATATTGTAAGTAGTGGCATCAATATCAACAAAAACCGGAGTTGCTCCAAGAAGTTTTATAACCTCAGCCGTTGCAATAAATGTAAATGGAGGTGTAAATACTGCATCTCCGGGACCAATATTGTATGCCATAAGAGGCATTAGCAGTGCATCTGTACCACTGGCAACACCAACGGCGTAGTCAGCACCTGTGAATTCGGCCAGCTTTTGTTCCAGCTCTTTTACTTCAGGACCAAGAATGTATTTACCATGTGCCAGGACATTTTGAATGTTAGCATCAATTTTATCTTTGATCCTTTCTTGTTGTACTTTTAAATCAATGAATTGCATTTCTTTATATTTTATATTTGTTCTACCTTATTATTATGTTTTTTATACTCTCTGTCGCATTTACTGCATTTTGCAGTTTCTTCTGAATCAGGGTCGTTTGAAAGTGATAGTTTTGTTCCGCAAGCACAAACCCATCCAACCTGACGGGCAGGATTTCCAACCACAAGAGCATAATCAGGAACATCCCTGATTACAACTGTGCCGGCACCTACAAAAGCATATTTTCCAACTGTGTTACCACAAACAATTGTTGAATTTGCTCCAAGAGAGGCACTTTTTTTAATAAGTGTTTTCAGATAAAACTCACTTCCTCTCTGTGGGAATTCGCTTCTCGGGTTCATCACATTTGTAAAAACCATCGAAGGGCCACAAAAGACATAATCTTCGAGTTCGACACCTTCGTAAACCGCTACATTGTTCTGGATTTTAACACCGTTGCCAATAGTAACATTGTTCCCAATATTCACACTCTGACCCAGTGAACAATTTTTCCCTATTTTCGTACCACTTTGTACGTGAGAGAAATGCCAGACTTTAGTTCCGTCACCAAGTTCCACATTGTCGTCAACGTAAGAGCTTTCGTGAACAAAATATTTCTTTTCCATATTATTTAATTCTTTAAAATTTACCTTGAGCTTCTTCCAAAATTTTCAACACCATTAGACCTTCTTCTCCATCTGTTTTTGGTGTTTTTCTTGTTTTAACACAGTCAACAAAATGTAGCAACTCTTCTTCAAGAGGTTGTTTCAGCTCAAGGTCGAGAGTGATGAAGTCCATTTTTTCAGCAACGGGAATTTTACCCTTTTCCCATTTTATCTTATGTGGATATATAAAGAGTTTTTCTTTGCTGGTATCATCAAAAACAACCATTTTTTCAGAACCTACAACTACCAGTTTTTGCTCTTTGAAAGGATGCAACCAGCTTACAAAAACGTGACTCATAACACCGTTTTTAAAAGCAAGTGTGGTAAGGGTAGTATCGTAAACATTTTTATTAATGTATGATCCGCCATGAGCCTGAACCTTTATTGGCTCTTCACCATCCATAAGCATCAGGATTAATGAGATATCGTGCGGTGCAAAACTCCAAAGGA
>JAOZOC010000098.1 GCA_029933495.1 Bacteroidales bacterium | reverse complement strand
GATTTTGTTACCCTCTTTGGTGAGTCAGTAAATGAAATAGATCCAAACTTTAAGCTTGCATCTATTTTTCTGTACGAATTTCGTGATAAAGGCATAACCGCAAATTCAACAAATGCCGAAGTGCTTGATGCAATACGTAAAGAGACAGCAGGTGCATTCGACAGAACATTTAATATACTTCGTACAAGGATTGACCGCTTTGGGGTCACACAGCCTAATGTTCAGAAAATAGCTTCATCCAACAGAATTCTTGTCGAACTTCCGGGAATAAAAGACCCTGACCGTGTTCGTAAACTTTTACAAGGAACAGCTAAGCTTGAATTCTGGGAAACTTACAAGTTTAATGAAGTATATCAGTATTTTGAAGAAGCGAACAAAAAACTTGCTCAAGAATATCTTGCTGAGGAAGCTGCAATTAAAGCTATGGAAAAGGATGACAAGGGAAAAAGCTCATCAGGAACTGACCTTTTATCCGACACTACCCAAGCTGCTGCCTCCGACACAACAGGATTATCATTATTAGACCAGTTGGAAAGTGACACAACCGACTTAGGATCTGACGAAGCAAATTTTGCACGTTATGCTAAAATGAACCCTCTGCAAGCAGCACTGAGGCCAGCTTACGTTCAGGATAAATCAGGGCAATATTTCCCTGGGCAGAATGCCACTGTAGGCTATGCAGCTATTAAAGATACAGCTAAAGTAAACAAAATGCTGAGAGAAACAAGATCTGTTTTTCCAAGAGACCTTAAACTCGCCTGGATGAATAAGCCAAGAGTTGAGGGTAGCGATATGCTTGAGCTAATTGCCCTGAAAGTTACAAATCGTGATAATAAACCTGCTCTTGGCGGAGATGTTATTACCGATGCCCGTCAGGGATATGATCAGAATGGAAAAGTTGACGTTTCGATGTCGATGAATGCTGAAGGAGCAAAAATCTGGAAAAGACTTACAGGTGAAAATATAGGGAATCAAATTGCAATTGTCCTTGATACATATGTTTACTCTGCCCCTAATGTTAACGGTGAAATCCCCAACGGACAATCATCAATTTCAGGAAACTTTACGATTGAAGAAGGACAAGACCTTGCAAATATCCTTAAAGCAGGTAAACTGCCTGCTCCGGCAAGGATTGTTGAGGAAAATGTTGTCGGACCATCCTTAGGTAAGGAGGCTGTTAATGCAGGTTTATGGTCATTTATCATAGCCTTTTTCCTGATCCTGATTTATATGTTTGCATATTATAACTTTGCGGGACTTGTTGCCGACCTTGCACTGGTAACAAATATTTTCTTCCTGTTCGGTGTACTTGCTTCATTCGGAGCTGTGTTAACGTTGCCTGGTATTGCAGGTATTGTTCTTACGCTTGGTATGGCAGTGGATGCTAACGTAATTATTTATGAACGTATTAAGGAAGAAGTCAGAGCAGGAAAGGGTATCAGACTCGCTGTTGCAGATGGTTATAAAAACGCTTACTCAGCTATTATTGACGGTAACGTTACGACGTTACTGACAGCTATCGTACTTTATGTGTTTGGTTCAGGACCTGTTCAGGGATTTGCAACAACTCTTATTATAGGTATTCTGTCATCACTTTTTACAGCTATCTTTATTTCACGTCTCATATTTACCTGGGCACTCAATAAAAATAAAAATGTCAGGTTCTCAAACAATATTACAGCCAATGCTTTCAGTAAAGTTAATTTCGACTTTATTAAAGCAAGAAAGATTGCTTATGTCATTTCTTCTTCAATAATAATTATTGCGATAATATCACTTGCCTTCAGAGGACTAAACTACGGTGTTGACTTCTCAGGAGGGCGTACTTATGTTGTAAGGTTCGACCAGAATGTCAAAACAGAAGATGTACGTAAAGCTATATCAAAGGCATTTGTTAATGAAAATGGCAGGGCTGTACCCCCGGAAGTTAAAACATTTGGTCCTTTAACTCAGGTTAAGATCACTACCAAATTTATGATTGACAATAATGAACCTGAGGTTGATTCAATTATTCAGACTAAGTTATTCCAGGGATTAAAGCAGTTTTATAAAAATCAAAAGATCACTTATGACGATTTCTCATCAGATAAGGAAGTTGAATCAAAGCTTCTTGGTATTCTGAGTTCTCAAAAAGTTGGGCCTACTATTGCGGATGATATCCGTAACCGTTCGGCAATGGCTATTGTTTTTGCTCTGATCGTAATCTTTATCTATATCGCAATCCGGTTTAAGAAATGGCAATTCGGTGTTGGGGGTGTAGCGGCTCTGTTCCACGATACAATAATTACAATCGGGCTATTCTCCCTGCTATACGGTTTTATGCCGTTCAGCCTTGAGATTGACCAGGCATTCATTGCTGCTATCCTGACAATCATCGGATATTCAATTAATGATACCGTGATTATCTTTGACCGTATCAGGGAATATACCAATATTCATCAGAAACGTAACATGAAGGACAATATCAATGCTGCGCTGAACAGTACACTTGCCAGAACGATCAATACTTCAGGAACAACATTTGTCGTTCTGTTGACAATATTTATCTTTGGCGGTGAGGTCATCAGAGGATTTACTTTTGCATTACTTATTGGTGTTGTTGTTGGTACATATTCATCACTATTCACAGCCAGCCCCATTGCCTATGACCTTATTATGAAGAAGAAAGAGAAGGTTCAGGAAGTAAAAACAAAAAGAAGAAAAAAATAATATTTTCTTAATATCACACGTTAAAAAGTCTCCTTGTTAACAGGGAGACTTTTTTTTATTATTTTTGCGACGTAAATGTTATCTGTATGACTGGCTTGATTCTTTTTTTCAATATGGGTGGTGGTGAGATATTTCTCATTGTACTCGTTGTATATCTGGTTTTTGGCCCCAAAAAAATACCAGAACTTGCCAGAACACTTGGTAAAGGTATGAGTGAGTTGAAACGTGCAACCGATGATATAAAAAAGGAGATTAATAAGGAAGCTAACAAAATAAAGAGAGAAGCTGATATTGGAGTTGACCTTGACATTGACAAAGAGCTGAGAAAAAAGCCGAAACAAAAATCTACAAAAGAAAAGCCAAAAGAAGAAGAAACTGAGCAACCTCAGAATAATGAACCAGGCACAGTTCCCAGAGATAGTATAAAACAACCGGTTGAAAATATTAAACAGAAAGAAAAGAACTCAGATAAAATTGATGAAAAAGTAACAAAAATGCCAAATGACAAGAAAAGTAATAAGGCAAAAAATAATAATAAAGATGCAAAAAAATTATAGCTTTGATGAATAGCGTCTTTGCAAAAGACTATTAAGTAATAAAATAGCACTAAATGGCGTTAGTCCAGAGATTTTAGAAAGATAGTCATTAAGCGTATGGCAATAAATTAAATATCAATAAAATACAATATGGTACTAAGAAAATTATTAATTATCAGTTTTGGAATTTTGCTCACTATAAATGTCTTTGGGCAGCGTAATGCTACTGAAAAGGCTGACAGGGATTTCGAAGACCAAAAGTACTCCGTAGCTGTTGAAGAGTATAAAAAAGCATACTCAAAAGTTAAAGACAGGGATCAGAAAAATATCATCAGGTTTAAGATGGCTGAATGTTACAGGTTAATGAATAACACAAAGCGTGCTGAAGCGACCTATAAAGGGCTTATCAGAACAAAATATTATAAGGAGAAGCCAGACATATTACTCCGCTATGCTGAAATGCTAAAAGAAAATGAAAAGTATGATGATGCTATCATCCAGTTTGCAGAATATATCAAGCTTAAGCCTGATGATTCGCGTGGTTCAAATGGATTAAAATCGTGTCATATGCAGCAACAGTGGGTCAAGAATCCTACTAATCATCAGCTATCATTAAAAAAAGGAATAAATTCACGTGATGATGAATTTGCGCCTTGTTATGCCAGTGATAATTATAACGACCTGATATTTACTTCAAACAGAGAGGGGTCAACCGGTAAAGCCGAAGATGAATGGACAGGTAAAAATTTTACTGACCTTTTTTACACTCGCCAGGATAGAAAAGAAGAGTGGAGCACTCCTACCCTGCTTGAAACAGAAGAAATTATCAATACTGAGACTAACGAAGGTATAGCCACATATAATAGCACATTCACAACACTCTATTTTACCAGATGTGGAAATGCAAAAAATGCCAAATCAGGCTGCCATATTTACAAGGCTAAAAAGCAGGGAAGGTCGTTTGGAACTCCAGAGGTTGTTCCTCTTGGAGGCGATAGCACATCATCAATAGGTCATCCTACATTATCAGAGGATGGGCTGATGATAATTTTTGCTTCTGACTTTAGTGGCGGGCAGGGAGGAAAAGACCTCTGGTATGCAACTCGTAAAAAAAGTTCAGATGAATTTGGCAGAGCGAAGAATATGGGCCCGATTATCAATACAACTGAAGAAGAATTATTCCCGTTTATAAGGAATGATACTATTTTGTATTTTGCATCAAATGGCCATATTGGTATGGGAGGGCTTGATATTTTCAAATCCACCTGGGACGGCAATAGCTGGAATATCCCTAAAAATCTTGGCTCTCCTATGAACTCAAACAAGGATGACTATGCTATAATTTTCAACCCTGAAGAAGAAGAAGAAGGATTCTTTACCTCAAACAGAAAAGAGTATGAAAATATAAGAAGTAAAGGTGGTGATGATATCTGGTATTTTATTGTCCCTCCGGTCAAATTTACTCTTTCAGGTATTGTAAAAGATGACAGAACTTTGCAATTTATTGAAGGTGCTGAAGTGAAGATGGTTGGCTCTGACGGAACATCAATTATAACAAAATCAAATTCAATCGGAAGATATGAATTCAGTAAAACCCAGGTTAATAAAAATACAACTTACGAATTGACAGTGTCTGACACAGGATATTTCAGCATAAAAGGAACTGTTACAACAGTTGGCATTGAAAGAAGTAAGGATTTTGTAAGAGATTTTATTCTTATACCGATTCCAAAGAAACCTATCGTTCTGCCCGAAATTCTTTATGATCTTGCAAAATGGGATTTAAAACCTCAATATCAGGATTCGTTACAGGGGTTAATAACAACACTGGACGAAAATACGACACTGGTTGTTGAGTTGGCTTCACATACTGACTCGCGTGACTCTGATGAGCGAAATGATATCCTGTCACAAAAACGTGCTCAATCTGTTGTTGATTACCTCATATTGCGTGGCATTGACCCTGACCGACTTGTTGCAAAAGGATATGGTGAAAGAGCGCCTCGTAAACTCGACAGAAACTATTTTATGAATGGTCAACTGGTTCTTGATTCGGGAGTAGTTTTGAATGAGGACTTCATCAATTCATTACCGACAAATGATGAAAAAGAATTTGCCCACCAGCTTAACAGGAGAACAGAATTCAGAGTTCTTGGAAATAATTTTGTTCCAAAAGAAAAACTTGGTGAAGTTACGGTTCCGAAAATCCAGGTTGTTGTGAATCCTGAAGCTGAAATGAATAGCGTTCCACTAATCTATGACGAAAATGGGAATTATGGTGTAACAACTGACGTAAATGGTTATACCACCCCTGTATATGTTAATAAAAAGCTTAACAAACCATATATTTCGCTCGAAGATGCTCTGACACTTCTGAGGGAGGGAGCAATAAGTAAAGGCGATTTTGCAGGCAATGCCAATGAAGTGCTAGCAAATTCAACGATTACTGATGGTGCGGTTTTCCTGATTGAAAACATGAACGTTCTTGATCATCAGATATCACTCTTTGAAGTGACTGTTAGCTATAAGATAAAAACCGGTTTTTATCTTGATGAAGCAACTTTTTCTTTACTGGGAAAATTTACTATTAACGAAGAAAATAAGCTACTGATTTTCAAATAATTTGTTTTAATGATTGAGGAGTCTTTCGAAAACAGGAAATTATTTTCCGAGAAAGAAGTTTTTATAGCGACCTTCTTTGGAGGTCCTGTAGTAGCTGGCTATTTAATGGGGCAGAACTATAAAGCTCTGGATGAAACAGGCCTTGCCAATCGTTCATTCATTATCGGGCTAATGTCGTCCATACTTATGTATGCAGCACTATTTTTATTACCCGATAATTTTATCGAAAGCATTCCAACCGCTTTGATCCCCGGTATCTATACTTTTATTATTGTTTTGATTTTTCAAAAGTATCAGAAACCCGCTGTAGTTTTGCATAAAGAAAACGGAGGTAAATTCCATTCGGGCTGGAAAGCAGCAGGAATAGGTGGTATCTTCCTCCTGGTACAAATAGCCGTTATTTTCCTTTTTATATACTTTATGATACCCGATTTTCAGGCAAGTACTTACGATAAAGGGATAGAGGAATTTTCAAAAAATGAAACAGAGGCACTTAAAGCTTACGATATTTTACAAACCGGAACAGAAGAACAGATTCTCTTTCATTTGAAAGAAAACGGCATTGACCTGTGGAAGCAGAATCTGGTTATTCTTGATAATCTTGATAAAATTGATGGCTTGCCCAATGAGTTAAGGATGCAGGATGCATTGCTCAGAAGATATTGTAATCTGCGAATAGTTTCGTACAGGATAATAGAAAAAATGATACTTGAACAATCAGATGAATTTGCACCTAAACTTGACTCCCTTCAAAATGAAATTGATATGGTTCTTGGTGATTTAACGGGTGAATAGATATTATAATCAAAGTGATGACAAACAGCCTGAATTCTAGATACGACCAGCGCGGTGTCTCGGCATCAAAGGAAGATGTACACAACGCCATAAAGAATATTGATAAAGGAATATTCCCAAATGCATTTTGCAAGATAATTCCTGACATCCTTGGTGGAGACGATGAGTATTGTAACATAATGCATGCCGATGGCGCAGGCACAAAATCCTCTCTTGCTTATCTTTACTGGAAAGAGACCGGTGATATGTCTGTATGGAAAGGTCTCGCACAAGATGCCATTGTTATGAACCTGGACGATCTTCTTTGCACCGGTGTTTACGATAATATTCTGCTTTCATCCACAATAGGACGAAATAAAAACCTTATTCCCGGAGAAGTAATTGCCGCCCTGATAAACGGCACGGAAGAATTCCTGTCAGAAATGCGCGATCTCGGCGTGGGAATTTATTCAACCGGCGGCGAAACGGCAGATGTTGGTGATCTGGTCAGGACAATAATTGTTGATTCAACGGTAAGTGCCCGTGTTAAGCGCTCACAAATAATTGAAAATAACATTCAGGATGGAGATGTGATAGTCGGGCTCGCATCTTTTGGGCAGGCTACATACGAAAAGGAGTATAATGGTGGAATGGGCAGCAATGGGCTGACATCGGCAAGACACGATGTTTTTAGTAAGGAAATTGCCGACTCATACCCGGAAAGTTTTGATAACTCTATTCCCAAAGACCTTGTTTATTCCGGAAGCAGAAGCCTGACGGAGGAGTCAACTGTTCCTGGAGTAACTGTTGGGAAACTGGTGCTCTCCCCTACCCGTACGTATGCTCCAATTATTAAAAGAGTTCTTGAAAATCATTTTTCTGATATTCACGGAATGATACATTGCAGTGGTGGTGCACAAACCAAAGTGCTTAATTTCGTTGATGAGATGAAAATTATTAAAAATAATATGTTTCCTCTCCCGCCACTCTTCAGGTTGATCCAACAGGAATCTGGAACACCATGGCAAGAGATGTACAAGGTTTTTAATATGGGACACAGGATGGAATTGTATGTCCCTGAGAGAGTTGCTGAAAGCATAATACGGATTTCAAAGGAATTCAATATTGATGCAGGAGTTGTTGGGTATTGCCGGAGGGCAGATAAGAAATCACTGACAATAGAATCGGAGTTTGGAGTGTTTAATTATTAGATAATTGCATAACATATACCGTTCCTACGGAACTCTTTCCAATTCAAACTTCATTACAAGAGTCTTACGACTCTTGCAATAATATGTACTGCCTACGGCAGCGTATCAAACCAATAAACCCCGATAGAATTCCTTTTCTTTACAAATGATTGATGTTAGTCCTATTGATATGGCTTTCTATCAACATAATCCCGGAGGAATGAAATATTATTGGATGGGACCTCAATTCCATTTATTGAATTAAAACAAAAATGAGTTCCGTAGGAACGAAATATTTTTTCTACTTTTACAACCTGAAACCATTAATTCCGGTCTTATAAAAAATTGAATTATAAAATCTTTAAAAAACAATCCAAATGATTAAAAAAGCAGCACTTCTCGTTAGCATTATCGTTTCAACTATTTTTACGGTTAATGCTCAGGACTATGACAAACTTCTTACACTTGACCCAAATGTCAAGGTTGGTAAGCTCGATAACGGTCTGACATATTTCATCAGGCATCAATCCGAGCCGAAGAACCGTGTAGAACTTCGCATTGCAATCAATGCCGGTTCAATATGCGAAGATGATGATCAGCAGGGACTGGCACACCTTATTGAGCATATGTGCTTCAATGGCACAAAGCATTTTGAGAAAAACGAACTTATTGACTTCCTTGAATCAACAGGAGTAAAATTCGGTGCACACCTGAATGCTTACACCTCCTTCGACGAAACCGTCTATCAGCTTCAGATGCCAACCGACCGTGAAGGGCTGATTGACAGTGCTCTGCTTGTTCTGGAAGACTGGGGACAAAATGTATCTTTCAAACCCGAAGAGATTGACAAAGAGCGTGGCGTTGTCAAAGAGGAATGGAGACTTGGCCTCGGCGCTCAGGAGAGAATGATGAATGAGACATTTCCGGTTTTGTTAAAAGATTCAAGATATGCCATAAGATTGCCCATCGGGAAAATGGAAATCATTGACACAGCACACTATTCAACTCTTACCCGCTTTTACCACGACTGGTATCGCCCGGATTTAATGGCAGTTATAGTAGTTGGCGACATTGATGTTGACAAGATGGAGCAAAAGGTAATTGACCATTTCAATGGATTTCAAAATCCTGAGAATGAACGCCCGCGAATTGAATATGATATTCCCGGGAACGAAAAACCACTTATTGCAATTGGTACGGATGAAGAAGCAACTTATCTGATGGCAAATGTTTTTTACAAACATCCGAAAGAGATAAAAACTACTGTGGGTGATTACAGGATGCAGTTAAAGGAAAATCTATATAATTCAATGATAAATGCGCGGTTGTCGGAGATTATGCAAAAACCAGAATCACCTTTTATGTATGCTTATGCCGGCTACGGCGGATTTCTTGCACGCACAACTGATGCTTACACTTCTACGGCACTCGCAAAGGATAATAAAATTGATGAATCGCTTAAAGTAATCGCAAGACTGTACTCTCTATATGAGGCAAATTATGAAAAACTGATGAAAATAGATGATGAGCTTACTCCGCATCTGATGAAAGTTTTTTTAAGTGATAAGATAAAGCTTGAAGATGTGAAAACTTCCCGGATACTTCAACGGTATGATAAAAAAGATACGCTTTTAAGTCTTGTTAACCAGTTAATGTA
>JAOZOC010000097.1 GCA_029933495.1 Bacteroidales bacterium | reverse complement strand
TGAGGCTTTGATTTTGGAACTTTTCATCAGATTTTTCGGAAATAATTTTCTTTCCCTTTCAATTGCAGGTGCTTTGAGCGTATCAAGCGCATTCATCCACAAAATTATCAGCCTGCTAATCCTGTACGGATTGGATATTGCCAAACTTTATGCTGACATTTTTCATTTTGCAGCCAAACAATTAAGAATACAGAATGCTGACCCCTGGGACTTGATAACAGCACTAATCAGTGTGTACATAATTCTTGGTATTATTGCAGCCTTTACAGGAATTCACATTGGAAAAAAATCACAAAAGGCTATAATGGAGAAAAATAAAATGTCAGACTATAAACTCAAACCAATTACAAATAACAACATACTTGTTGTAAATAAAGAACAAATTTTTTCCGTGCCTCTTTTATTCGTCCATCTTCTACTAATACCAGTGGGACTACTTCTTGTCAACCTGACAACGTTTGAATGGTCAGTGGCTTTTATTTCAATCTATTCTATTGCCTGCATTTTAAGATATAAAAGTTCCTTAAGAAGATTACGCAAGCCGGTCTTTTGGATACAACTCTTCATCCTGACCTTTCTCGCAGCCGTTTTCTGGAATGGGTTTAATTCATCGGGCTCATTCTTTGATACTGCCGGCCTTGAAATAGGAATGGGAATGAACATTAGGGCTATTTTTGTTGTGATTGCCTTTTCTTCCCTCGGTATTGAATTGCGAAATCCTGTTATCAAGGACTTTCTGTTCAACAAAGGGATGAGTGAAATTTATCTTGCCCTTGGCTTGTCCTTTTCAGCACTTCCGGTTATGATCGAAGCAATGCCCAAACCAGCATATTTCCTGCGCCATCCGGTAGATAGTTTTTCTGAAATGATGATACAGGCAAATGAATGGCTTATGGTGTTTAAAAGGAGCAATAAATAATTAAATCTCTTTTACTGCATCAACAGGTAGCCAGCCGACACTTCCGCTGGCAATCCGAATTTCGTACCACCCGCTTACTTTGTCAATTATCTTAACTTTAGAACCTTCATGAATCACAAAAAGATCAACGCTGGTTTCGCTTGGTGAGCTTTTTACCGTTAAAGTCGGGGTAAAAACAATTGCCTCTTTTTGATTATGTTCAACCTGATATTTTTCAAAGGCCAGAATAAAACTCAGTATGGTAATAAAAATAACAAATACCCCTGCATAAAATGCAGCCTTACGGATAAACACTTTGTTTGACAGCAAATAAAATGCAAGCAAAAGGAAAAAAGTAATAAAAAATATTATACTTATCCATGACCAGGTTGTGGAGCTAAACATATTGTATATTGCCTTCCACCAGGTTTTGAAAAACAGCTCCGGCACAGGCTCAATCTTATCCACAATCTTAGTGTTAGCCACCCTCAGATTAAAATTTATATCCTCATCATTGGGTGCCAGCTTTTTGGCTTTTTCATAATATAAGATTGCTGAGGGATAGTCGTCAAGCTTAAAGTACGCATTCCCAAGGTTGTAATAAACCTCGGAAGATTCAAAGCCGTTTTCGATAATCTGAAGATAATCTTCAACGGCATTAGTATATAATTCATTATTGTATTCCTTATTGGCCTTTGTATATAATGTATCTAACCCACCGGCAAATGCAGGTAGCAGATAAAATAAAAGGGCTAAAACAAAAAACACTTTCTTCATATTCGTTGTTCTGTTATTTAAGTTCACTTTCCAAAAGACTAATAGCATTTACTGCTTCATTATAAATATTTTCCATTGTGTCGGCACTGCCACCAGGGGCAAATCGTGCAAATTCACAATTATTAAGTGTGTCAATGAAAGTCTTTACTGAATCCTCTTTCACATCTTTATTAATCATTATATCATGAACAGTATCTATTGACAGGTTTGAAAGTGGGATACTAAATTTATCACTCAAATAGCCCCACAAAGCCTGCGAAATCTCAATAAAAAACTCATCTTTCTTCCTCTCCTTCATAAAAGAATGCGCCTTCTTCAGTTTGCTGTGAGCCACTTTAGTGGCTTTCCTGTTACGCATAAGTGCGGCATTACTTCGTTTTTCAAACTCTTTTTTCCAAAAAACAACAAACAAAATAAATAAGACCACAGGAGCAAAAAGCCAAATATAAAACGATAATGAATTAAAGAAAAACAGACCAATGGGTTTAAGATTCGAATCAGTAATTTTAATATGTCTGATATCTGTGCCTATATAGTTAATATCTTTTTGATTAATATCACTGTATGAAACTCCTGAAGATGAGCCGTCACCTTTTGCAACAATAATATTATATTCAGGACTTTGCAATGTGATATATTTCTTTTTCTTCAAACTATAATAACTGAATTTTACCGGTGGGATATTAAATGAACCCGGATTACGTGGTATTATCAGATATTCAAATGTCTTTCTTCCTGAAACAGAATACTGTGTTGTTGTTATCTTTTTAGAAATTTTAGGATCATAAACCTCAAAATCCGGCGGAAAACTTACTTCCAGCTTATCAACCAACTCAACATTTCCCTTACCGCTAACAGTAAATTTCAATGTTATGGCATCATTTGCCTTACACTCGCTCTTATCAATTGATGAACTGAAATCAAACTCACCAACAGCTCCGTTAAAATCAGCAGGCATATTCTGTGACGGCAAAGGTTTAACATTAATCGTAATCGGTTTTGTCGTCAGGTTGAGGTCAACTGTTTTATACCGGTTATAAAAAGGATCGTTAAAAAAATTATCAAAGAATGGATCGTTTGAGCGCCTTTGGGTTTTCGTTTTCAGTTGAGCCTGACACATTGCTTCAGCAGGTTCGATTACAAGTTTTCCACTACGTTGAGGAAACAGGGCATACTTCTTTATTTCGGCAACATTATAACGTTTACCTTTATAAGTTTCTTCATATTGCTTATAGCTCGTACTGTTTTTCAAAAGATTGTTAACCCAAAAGCCAGGGAATGAAGGTTCCTTGTTAAACTGGGGTGATGAAATATTTATCCTAAAGTACAATTTATATGTAGCCAGTATTTGCTCGCCCTGCCCCGGGTTCCTCTTATCAACAAGCACCCTGATAAAAACATCATCTTTTATATCTGTTGAAGAGTTAGAAGATGGAGTTGAAGAACCGGACCTTGCATTACTGCCTCCTGAACTCCCCTGTTGTTGAGCCTGATTATTACTTTTTACAACCTGTATCTTAACCGCATTTGATTTATATGTTTTATCATCTACCTTAATTGTCGCAGGAGGAATTGTAAATATTCCATCCTTATTACCAACAACATAAAGCGTATATGAATTTTCCACCGACCGGCTAACCTTTCCGTTAATTATTTGAATACTTGAGCTTTGCGATGTATGCGGACCTGAAATAACCATAAAATCCTTCATGTCGGGAGTACGAAACTCCTTGCCGTTAGCATTAAGGGTGTAGATAATCTGAAACCTCTCACCTGTGCGCACAACATCCCTTGCCGAAGCACTGAAAACAACATCCTGTGCAATAGTGGCAGAAGTGACAATCTGTAAAATAAATAATATAAATATTATGGGTTTCCTCATTTTAATTTGCAAAAATATCTATAATAACTTGATTCTCTCTTTTTTATTACCAATCTTTTTCAATACTTTTAGCCCTCACACCTTTCATCTTTTGTTTTTTGACTTTCTCAAGGGTCTTTTTTTCATTATTTTTCAATGCCGCAAGCATTCTCTCTGCATCCTTTTTCGATATCTGTTTCGACTGCTGCTGTTGTTGCTTCTGCTGATCCTGTTTTTGTTGCTGATCCTGATTCTGCTGTTGGTTCTGCTGATCTTTCTGCTGATCTTTCTGCTCTTGATCCTGCTGATCTTTCTTGTCCTGCTGATCCTTCTTGTCCTGCTGATCTTTCTTATCCTGATCTTTATTTTTGTCCTTATCCTTGTTCTCGTCTTTATTTTTATCCTGGTTCTTTTGTTGTTGTTTTAACATTTTCTTTGCATACTCAAGATTATATTTGGCATCAAAATCTTCAGGCCTGAGTTTTAATGAATTTTTGTATGCATTGATAGCTTCATCATATTTTTTCGACTGGAGCATTGTATTTCCAAAATTATACCAGGAGTCGGCCTTTGCATTATCACTCGGTCCGGCTTCTGACAGATTTTGATACAATTTTGCAGCATCTTCATAATTTTCCTGTTTATAAAGGGCATCACCAAGATTGAATTGCCCTTTTGCTGACCCAGGGTTCTTTTCAAGAGCCTTCATATAGTCAACCTCTGCATCCTTATAGTTCTGATCCACAAAAGAATCGTTTCCTTTACGGATATATTTATTCTCCTTCTGCGAAAATGCACTCACAGCTGATAAGAGTAGTATGATAATTATTAATGACCTCATTTGTACATCCAGCTTTTCTTATTAAATAAATCTACCTTTTTCGACCATTTGGGCCTCTTCTCAAATACCATTAACTCAATCAAAAGGAATACCAAACTTAGTGCAATGAAATATTGAAACCGGGATTCATAATCTGAAAACATTTTGCTTTCAAATTTTGTCTTTTCCAGCTTATTAATATCATTAAATATTTTTCTTAATCCGGTTTGCGTATTATTTGCTCTAACATAAATACCTTTACCTGCAGTAGCAATTTGCTGCAAAGCAGACTCATTAAGTTTTGTAATAACTGTACTACCCTGCCTGTTTTTCTTGTAGCCTGTACGCCGATTATATCTATCATAGACCGGTATTGGGGCTCCTTTGGAAAGGCCCATTCCAATAGTGTAAACCCTTATACCCTTTGAAGCTGCATTCCCGGCTGCTTCAATGGCATCATCTTCATGGTTTTCTCCATCGGTAATAACAATTATCGCCCTGCTGTGTGTATCATCATCAAAAGAAGTTATTGCAAGCTCAATAGCATCGCCAATTGCAGTTCCCTGTGTAGGTACATCCTTAGTAGTGACTGTTGTCAGAAAGAGTTTTGCAGCCGAGTAGTCAGTAGTTATTGGTAACTGAACATATGCCTTGCCGGCAAATACAACAATCCCAATTCTGTCGTTTCCCATTTTATCAACCAGTTTAGAAATTGCCTGCTTCGCACGTTCCAGCCTGTTAGGTTTAATATCTTCGGCAAGCATACTGTTCGACACATCAAGAGCTACAACCACATCAATACCTTTTCTTTCTGCTTCAACCAGCCTGGAACCAACCTGTGGATTCGACAAACCAAAAACAAGTAAGATAAATGCAAGCACAAGCAAAATAAACTTTACAACAAGACGATTTTTAGAAACATCAATCAACAATAAGCCAACAATTTGGGGCTCACCATACGACTCCAGTCCTTTCTTCTTCCACCTTAACATCCACCAAAAAATAACCATCAGCAGCGGTATAAGCAGCAAAGCATATAAAATATCCGGATGTTCAAATCGAAACACTCCCATTTTCATCTGATTTTATTTACGGCATCTTTCTAAAAACCGTATATCTCAATAACATTTCAAATATTAACAATACTAAAGCAATGAATGCAAAAATGAAAAACTCCTCACTCTTATGCTTAAATTCAGTAACATCAATTTTCGACTTTTCCATTTTGTCAATCTCTCTGTAAATCTCTCTCAACTTTCTGTTACTTGTTGCTCTGAAATATTTCCCATCGGTCATATTGGCAACTTTCGTCAGCAGGTCCTCATCAATCTGCACTGTAACATATTGAGTCTGAACCCCAAACGGAGTTTGAACAGGATAAGGAGCTGTTCCCTCGGTACCTATACCAATTGTATAAATCCGAATTCCATAAACTTTTGCTATTTCAGCAGCCGACAACGGATCGAGTGAACCCATATTATTAACTCCGTCAGTCAGGAGAATTATCACTTTACTGACGGCCTTACTATCCTTCAATCTGTTTATTGCTGTTGCCAATCCATCACCAATTGCAGTCCCATCTTCAATCATTCCACTTTTAACCTCTTTAAACAGATTTTTAATTACAGAGTGGTCGGTTGTCAGCGGGCATTGTGTAAAAGCTTCGCCACTGAAAATAACCAGGCCAAATCTGTCATCAGGCCTACCTGAGATAAACTCAGAAGCAACCTCTTTTGCCGCTTCCAGTCTGTCGGGTTTAAGGTCCATAGCAAGCATACTACCAGAAACATCAAGTGCCATAACAATATCAATCCCCTCAATACTTATATTCTTACTCTTGGAGCTTGATTGTGGCCGCGCAAGTGCAATAATAAGTAAGCCTATGGCCAGAATTCGCAAAACATACAATCCGAAATAAAGATACTGCTTAGCGGTTTTCTTTCCCAACTCAAAACTTTCTGTTGAAGAAACCTGAAGCATAGCATAATCCTTCCTCTGCCTGTACCAATACCAAAGCCCTATCAAAGGCAGTATCAATAACAGATACAAATAATGCGGATATGCAAATACAATATTACTAAACATCTCTAAACTCTTTATTTCTGCTTCTTCTATTTATTATTAACTTTATCATTATCAACGACATCAACAGAATCCTTTTCAGATTTATCTTCGCGCTTTCCTTCAATTTCTACCGTAGTACTTTCAGACTGAACCGGAGATTTCTGTAGATGCATTGTCTCTTTCACAAAATCCATTGCATTGTTCAGGCTCAAATCGTTTTCTACCGGCAATGGTTGTGCCTTTGCAAACTTAACCAGATCAGCAAGGACAAATGTATCTTTCAGTTTTGTAAGTGCCTGTTCATTAACAGATGTAGGCTCAAGACTGTCAGCAATCTCTTCTGTTGTCATCTCCAAAGCATGTATTCCAAATCCCTCCGATATATACGTCCTTAAAATATCAGTCAGTTCAGTATGATATTCCTTAACCTTTCCATTCTGCCATAACTTTTTAAATCGCAAGGTCTCAAGAGCATCAAAAGCAATCTGATAAGATGGAAGTTTTGGCTTCCTGGCTTTGAAAACCGGTTCATCATGTTTTTTCTTCTTTAAATAATAGAAGACTAAAAATCCTATTAAGACTAATGCTAGACCCAAAAGTATCCAGGGTAATGCTTCTCTGAATGTATAAGGTGCACCAATAGGCATTTTAATATCTTTAAACACCTTAGTTGTATCTACCTCAACAGTATGAACAGCTAAAAGCAGAGGTGATGTTTCCACAAAATGAACTACTGTATCGTCCTTTTCCCTATATTTAAATCTAAAAGGAGGGATAGCGTAATAACCCGAATCGAAACTTGTAATTATAAGGCTTTGTGTATAAAAAGCAATGTTTGCGTCTGATGAAACAGTATCAATTCCAGAACGGTCAACCACCTCAACAGCAGCAACAAGGGTGTCATTAACCGGAGGCCATACAATTTCAACACCTGAAGGACCTGAAAATGACAATTGCAGCTTGATCTGGTCTCCAATAGTAATATCCGAAGTATCCAGCTTTGCAATAGCCTCGGTTTGTCCTTTCGCTATAAGCTGAAAGAACAACATTATCAAAATGACCGCTATTTTATATAAGGTATTCATATTAAAACCTTGCTTCCCTTTTCTTAAACAAATTAACCAACGGTTTTACATAATCCATATCTGTACTGAATGCAGCATAATCAATTCCGCTCTTTAGAAAAACATTCTTCAGATATGCCTCATGCTCCCTCCACCATTTGCTATAATTATTTCTGACTTTGTCGCTTGAAGTATCCACCCACATCTTCTTCCCTGTTTCTTTATTAAAAACTTTAAGTAAACCGATTTTAGGCAGTTCTGCTTCTCTCTTATCATAAACCCTCAGAGCTACAACATCATGCTTGCTCCTTGCAATCTTAAGTGCATTATCAAAACCCTTATCCATAAAATCAGAAATCACAAATACAGTGCACCTTTTCTTGATTGCATTTGTAAGATAACGTAATCCTTCTGAGACATCTGTTTTCTGGCTTTCGGGATGAAAATCAATCAATTCACGTATTATCCTTAAAATATGGGAGCTTCCTTTCTTTGGTGGAATAAATTTCTCCATCTTATCGCTAAAAAATATCACCCCGACTTTATCATTGTTCTGAATAGCTGAAAATGCGAGTACAGCAGCTATCTCAGTCATCTGATCCTCTTTTAGCTGAACTCTTGTACCAAACTCATTGGAGCCACTCACATCGATCAGTAACATTACTGTCAATTCACGTTCCTCCTCAAAAACTTTAACAAAAGGATGATTGAATCGTGCCGTAACGTTCCAATCAATATTTCGGATATCGTCGCCGAACTGATATTCGCGTACTTCGCTAAAGGCCATACCCCTCCCCTTAAAAGAACTGTGATAATGCCCCGAAAATATTTGGCTCGACAGTCCTTTTGTCTTTATCTCAATCTTACGTACCTTTTTAAATATATCTTTTGCTTCCACGAGCTTATAATTAATAAATTGTTGAATTGTAGAATTAGTGATTAAATGAATAAATTTTCAATACAACAATGAACATCATCTTACTATTTCCCCAACCTATTTTTTAACGTTTTTCTTGATGATGAAACAATTGCTAATATTTCATTTCCTTCTTTCATTAATTTCTCATCAACTTTATAGATTTCCGCCTCAGTTAATATTTCCAACCAGAAAACGGATTCATCAGCTTCTTCAACAACAATACTAATTTTTGAATAGAATTCATTATCCGACCTCGCTCTACAGGCAGCCCTATAGTTTGATGCTACAGAAGTTGCCGCTTTAACAAGTTGCCTACCAACAATCTTTGCATCATCTGTTTTAGGCAATTTTCTGTATAATCTAATAATTTCAATTGAAAACTTCTTTGTACGTTTTTTAAATTCCTCTGCAAAATCCGATTTACTCATAATTCAAAGTTTTAACTTCAATTCAACAACTCAACAACTCAACAACTCAACAACTCAACAATTCAACAATTCAATAATTCAATAACTCTTACGGCACTTCTACCGTATTCAATATTTCATTAATAATATCCTCAGTTGCGATATTTTCGGCTTCTGCCTCATAAGTAAGTCCAATTCTGTGACGCATCACATCGTGTGCTATTGCTCTGACATCTTCGGGAATCACATATCCCCTCCTTTTTATAAAAGCATAAGCTTTTGCAGCAAGAGCAAGATTAATACTTGCACGTGGTGATGCCCCATAATTAATAAGTCCTTCAAATTTCGACAATTTATATTCTGAAGGAAACCTTGATGAAAATACAATATCAGTAATATAATTCTCAATTTTTTCATCCAGATAAACTTCACGGACAACCTCTCTGGCCTTTATTATATCATCAGTTTTCAGCACCCTATTTGGTTTTGGGAAAGAGCCTGCAATATTTTCCCTGATGATCATCTTCTCCTCTTCCTTTTTAGGATATGAGATTACAACCTTTAGCATAAAACGGTCAACCTGCGCTTCCGGCAAAGGGTATGTTCCTTCTTGCTCAATCGGATTCTGGGTTGCCAAAACCAAAAAAGGCTCCTCAAGGGGATAAGTTGTATCGCCGATCGTCACCTGACGCTCCTGCATAGCT
>JAOZOC010000096.1 GCA_029933495.1 Bacteroidales bacterium | reverse complement strand
TGGCAGGATTTACCGAAAACCATTGAACCGGCAACGATTAATCAGGGTGTTAACATTTACGGCTCGTATAATTACATTCTGAACAATGGAAATTTCAGCCTTTCACCCGGAATAGGTATCTCATACCACAATCTTAACAACAGTTCGCTGACAAATACAATTGGCGACTCAACAGTATTTTACCGGATACCGGATTCAGTCAATTTCAGACGTACAAAATTCACACTTGGTTATTTTGATATTCCCATTGAACTGAGATATAAATCGAAAAGTGATGTGAGATTTGCATTTGGTTTTAAATTCGGATTTCTTATGACATCCTTCACAAAGTATAAAGGTGATGACTTTTCACCGAATGATATTAACAAACTTGTAATTTATAAGAAAGCCAGAATTCCGAATGTTGCCCGATTCAGGTACGGCCTTTCTTTGCGCCTTGGTTATAAATGGCTGAATGTGTGGGGATATTATCAGCTTTCCGATGTTTTTGAAAAAGGAAAAGGACCTGAGATGTATCCTGTATCCATTGGTATTTCATTGATGCCGTATTAACTTACCGTCATTGCAAGGAATCACAGGGCTGATTTTGCGGGCAAGCATTCCGTGGCATTCCGTCTCCCCTTATCCCCGTCATTGCGAGCGCAGCGAAGCAATCCGTTTGCAATAAAAGGACAACCATAACTGTCAACAGATTGCCACAATACGCACACACACAAGCCGGCCTAATTGTATTTCGCAATGAAGCCTTTATTATGGGAGCTGTTCGGGATTTCCGAATCCCGAACCAAATAAATATTGGATTTGTAATCCAATGGGGATTGAAAATCCCCGTAGTATCTGCTTTCGGATTAGGCTTACGCACCATCCTTCACTGAAATCCGAAAGAGCCCGGTATATTACATTAAATGTTGAAAATTGAGTGTTGAGCATTAAACGCTGAGTATTAATACTTTATTATAAACAATATTCAATATTCATTGAACAATGTTCAATTGGGGTTAGGTTTGCTATGACACAATCTGTTCTCCTGCCTCAAATTGGTGTTGTCACCAATTTATTAAGTAATAATTGGCTTTCTCTTTTTGATGACAACACCAAAAAGATGCATAGTTATTAACAATCAATCGTTCATATTTTCTTATATAACCAAATATCAAGGCATTAATCTTGGTTAACTTTGCACATTAGAAAACAATTGAAGTCCTTTTGCGTTATTGTCGCAAATTCAATAAGTAATACAAATAAGAATTAACAATTTGAGAAAATGAAACGATTAAGCAAAAATTTATTAATCCCGAAAATTGTCATTGTGCTTCTTATCGGAGCAATGGCAGTAGGAAGTTCAGGCTGTAAGAGTAAGAAAAAACTTGCACAGGAGCAGTCTGCTGCTGAATATGCTGAAAAAGTTCAGAAAGCACTGGCTGACTTACAGGCTATTCTTGATGATGATGGGACAATGCCCGTCAGTGAGATGGAACGCAGACTGAATGATGTCAAAGCTCTGAACCTCAATGATGATTCAGTTAATGAAAAAATTGAGCTTGTAGAAATGAAAATAGCATCACTGAAAGAAGCATGGAGACTGCAAAAGGAGGCTGAGAAAGAACGGGAAAGGCTGAATGCTGAACTGACAAAGTATGATTATATCAATGAATACTTTAAAAGAATTGCACGTACGCAAGATGTTAATGCTGCCAATGGAATTATTGATGAAGCTTTGAAAATGTATGCTTCAGAAGATACTCCGGTACTAATTATAATTCATAAAGATGGTGATGCTGTTGATTATGATAAGCCGACAACGATTAAAAATTATTTGAACTTTGTGAAAGATCAAAAAGCATATAATAATAAAATTTCCAGTGTGAAATTTGACCCATACGGACAAATAACCGAACTTGAATTAATTAAAAAATAAGAATTATGTTTAGAACAACAATATTTTTCATCGCATTATTTTTTGTTTCAATTGCAAACCAGGCAATTTCGCAGGATATCAGTCCTGAAAGGAAACAGGCAATCGACAGTCTTGCACTCGAAAAGGTGCGCGATCTGAGCAAATACATCAGCCTCATAGGTGATAAGAAAACTGAATTTTCAGAAGCTAACAGAGTTATCGACAGGGCAGTTGAACTGTTTATGGATGACAGCGAAGTCGGTGTTTCATCAATCTATAAACCGGAAGTTAATTATTATCCCGTTCGCGAATACCTTGAAAGGTTGATGCGTCTGAATTACGACAAAGTCGATATTGAATGGTACAAAATTCAATATGTCAGTGATTTAGAAAAGCAACCGGACGGAACTTATGTAGGTGTAATTACTGTTTTTCAGAAATTTTCCGGTTATGATAAAGAGGGAAACCTAGTTTATCAGGATGTAACCAAAAAAGATATTACTGTTTATGTCAAGCGAAAAGAGACGCAGATCGGTGGCCGTCTAATCGGTTTCTGGGATGTGATGCTTGGCGACATCAGGGTAAAAGAAACGGCAAAGCCGTAGAGAACACAAGTTAATAATTAAATAATTTGCCATCCGGAAACATATTCCGGGTGGCTTTTCCTTAAATTTGATTTGATTTTGAAGGCTACTTTTAAAAAAATATCATTCCACCTTTTTCTTATCCTTTTCTTAGTTTCAGCTTATCCTGTTTTTTCGCAAAAACTGAGCTCCGTTACCGGTGATGAAACCAACTTATATGCCCAGACAAAACAGGTTAATCAGTTTTTCAGAAGATTCAATAATGAGGAAGACCGTTTTGGAGACAGATATTATCCCGGCGACAGTCTGTACCGCGACAATGCCTTTAGGTCTGTTTACCTGAACATGCTCTTTGATATGCAGAGCAGCCAGATTAATAGTGACCTGAAAAAGGAATTTATTGCACAGGTTAGCGATAATAATAATCCTCTCTTCCTGGACTTCCACAGTAATTATTGGTTTGCTGAGCTTTCGGCAATATTCAGTTATCACGGCGTTAATAAAAACCTACTTCTATTCCTTAAGCTTGAGCAGGAAAATCTCGGATATAAATGGGTTTTGACAAATATATATTTTTCTGAGTTTCTGAAAAACTTTTTTAAGGGAGATGAAGACAAAGTTGAAAAATCATTTCTGCATCCAATGAGCCACGAGCTTGATTTTATGAATATTCATAAGGCTTTCGACAATCCTAAATATATTGAATACTATGCGCACAAAGATTATCACCCTGACTATCTGACTCTTCTGTTTTATGAAATAAAAAAAGGAGAGATGAAGTTTGTTAACTCCGGTTCGTTGAAATTTCATTTTTTTCAGGTTGATGGTTGGTATTTTGAGGTCTCTTTTGTGAACCGATCGGGTAAAAATTCCGGATGGCTAATCACAAAGCTTTATAAAATAAGTGATACGGAAAAAGAAGAACTAATCAAATTTTATTTGCCGTGAAAAATTTATACATCCATTTAAAGATATTGCTTTTTTCAGTGGTTCTCATTTCAGGAACACTTAACCTGCAGGCCCAGAACAAAGCCGAAGAATCGGCCCTCTCACCCGAGACATTAAAACAATATGAAAAACAAATTTCACAACTTGCTGGTTATTTACAGGGGACTTTTAATTTCCTCGGCGATCCGACACAAGCACCAAATGAAAAAGAGATAATCGTTAACGACAGCTACACAAAAATCTTTATTGATAGTCAGGTGCAGATTGAGGACGACCTAGATCAAAACAGGGATGTGCCAATTTATAAAAATGTACAGGCATATCTTAAGGATATTATTTTCTTTTTCAAAAGTGTAAAATTTAAGTTTATTGTTACTAATACGCAACATTTTGTAAATGAAAATAATGAACACTATTTTCTTGTAACTTTCAACCGTATCCTTGACGGAATAACCGTCAATAACGATACTGTTAACTGGGAGCAGGTGCGTTATATGGAAGTAAACCTTAATCTTGCACAAAGCGGCCTGAAGATCGCCAGCATCTACACCAATAAACTCAATGAAAAAGAAGATGAAATAAACTGGTGGAATTCGCTGACACCTGAGTGGCGTAATATTTTTGGACAAAATATAACCATTACCGACAGTATTCACCTTTCGGATATAATTTGGTTTCAGGATAGTGTGATAGTCGTTGCAGATGAGTACGCAAACTTTGTCAATGATTCAACGGAAGACTATTCAATTGAAATACCGGAAGAAAAAAAGACTAATTCAAATATGGTTTTGGGCTATGATACCATAAAATTCGACACTAAAAAAATATTTGCAAAAATTAACGGAATTCTTAATCAGACCGAGATAGATGTATCAGAAAATAATGAGATCAGAACACTAAAGCCTTTAAGTAAACTAACACGACTTCAGGGAATTAATTGCTCAAACACTTTAATAACAGATGTAACACCCCTTCGTAACCTGAACGAACTGACAACCCTGAATTGCTCTCAAACGCCTGTATCGGATATTTCACCATTGCAATATTCTACGAGGATTACAAACCTGAATTGCAGTTACACCCTTGTTCGTGATATGGATATAATAAGTAATTTTATTCACCTCGAAAAACTTTGGTTTGCCGGAAACAGAGTTACAGACCTTTCATTTGTTGAGGATTTTGCAAACCTTAAAACACTTGATTGCAGCGACTCAAAAGTTTATGATCTTGAACCTCTGACAGAATTAACTTCTATTGAAGAACTTAATGTTTCGGGCAGCCTGGTAAGAGACCTCACTCCACTGGGAAATCTCACAAACCTTGAACGTCTGAATTGTAGTAATACACCTGTTGACTCAATTGAGCCAATTGCTAATCTGACAAAGCTTGAGATATTGCATATCAGCAGCACTGAAGTAGTTAGTCTGAGCGCAATTTCACAACTGCAAAATCTCAAATATGTTTATTGCGACAACACCGAAATAAAAAAGGAAGAGACATTGGAGTTTATGCGACAACATCCGGGCTGCATTGTTATTTTTGAGTCGGAGGAGTTGATGAAAAACTGGAAAGAGCTGGACCAGGCCTGGAAAGATATCATTGTGGATCTTGCCGATATAGGTGCTAATCCAACAAGAGAAGAGTTGCATCAGCTCATTAAAACTACAGAGCTGAACATTTCAGGGAATTCAGATATCAATACACTACGCCCTTTGCGGAATCTTTTTAATCTCAAAAAACTGAATATCTCCTCAACACAAGCAACCAATTTTGAGTATATTTCAAATTGCCCTGAGCTGGAAGAATTAGATGCAGCAAATACTGAAATAACGGATCTTGGGTTTCTGTCAAAACTTAAAAAACTGAAAATAATAAACCTTGATAGCACAGAAATAAGTAGCCTTGAACCTTTGGAAAATCTTCAGGAGCTAAAACTAATATATGCTGATAACACAAATATAAATGATAATATAGCTTATGCTTTTCAGGATAAGCATCCGGACTGCCTGATAATCTACAAAACAGGTGAACTTAAAAAATGGTGGGAAAGCCTGCCTTCACAATGGCAGGAAGTATTCTCTTCACAGTTTAAGGTTGACTCACCTCCCTCGAAAGAACAGTTGCATCAAATACTTTTCATCGACTCGCTAAGTATTGAAAATAATCTGGAAATAAAGAATATTAATCCTGTTAAAGAGCTTGCAGGGCTTAAATACCTTTCACTGGTATCAACAACGGTTAGCGACCTCTCACCTTTGGCAAAGATGACAAGACTTGAAAAGCTGACTTGCAAGCAAGGGCCTGTAAGCGATCTGACACCTGTTTCAGAATTGGCCAATCTCCATTATTTAAATATTGAGGGGACATCCGTTTCTGACCTTAGGACGATATCAATGCTTATTAACCTTGAGGTATTGATATGCTCCGGAACTCAGGTAAAATCTTTAAAACCTTTGATTAATATGACAGGATTAAAACAGATTGAGATAAATAATACACCTGTTAAATCATTAAAACCACTGCTTGGCTTACCTGATCTGGAAGACCTGAAATGTTACAACACAAAAATTTCAACAAAAACAGTAGATAAGTTTAAGGCTGAAAAACCGGGTTGCAAGGTTGTGTTTTATTAGAATTAATCTGGACCTCCTACTTTACATTCAACCAATAGCACGTCAAAACAATATTTAGGCTTCATCCAGTATTGAATAATCGAATTAAAAAAATTACACTAATTTAGTCGAAAAATTTATTTCAAAAATAAATCAAAAATGGCCTCAAACAGACTAATGGATCCCATCGGACGGTTAATGGGATTAAGATACAAATCCCATCCCTGGCATGGTGTGGATATTGGAAATGAAACTCCGGAAGTAATAACCTGCTATATTGAAATGGTTCCAACTGATACCGTTAAATATGAAGTTGATAAAGAGTCGGGATACCTTAAAATCGACCGTCCGCAAAAATATTCAAATGTAGTACCAGCACTTTATGGTTTTATTCCACAAACATTTAGCGGGAATAGTGTAGCAAAGTTTTGTATGGAGAAGTCAGGGAAAAAGGATATCAAGGGTGACAGTGATCCTGTAGATATCTGCGTCCTGACCGAAAAAGAGATCACTCATGGTGATATACTTGTCAGGGCAAAGCCCATTGGAGGTTTCCGTATGATCGACGGTAATGAATCAGATGATAAGTTGGTAGCGGTATTGAATAATGATGCCGTTTATATGGGATACAATGACATTTCGGAACTACCACCAATGGTTGTTGATAGATTAAAGCACTATTTTCTAACTTATAAAGATCTTCCGGGTAATCCGCGGGATGTTGAGATTACTGATGTCTTTGGAAAGGAAGATGCATACGAAATCATAAAACGTTCAATGAACGATTACACAAAGAAATTTGAAAATCTTGGTGATATTCTTTCGAGTGTGTAGGGTTAAGCCCGGAACGATAAAATGGATTTAGGTCAAACAGGTGTTTATCTCTATCTTGGTGAAACGCGACTACTAAAAACTCCTTTGACTGTAACCCTGAACATCGAGAATATAATTTATTCCCACGTAAAGTCCGGCCCAGGCATTATGAGAGGGCGAATATTCACCATCAATATCATTAAGCCTGTAAGCAGGTTCATTTATATCCTTAAAGCCGTAATTAACCCTAAATCCGGCATTAATAAAAAACTTTTTGGAAAGGTAAATATCAGCTCCAAGGTCAAATGCAATACTGATATCTGTATTTATAAACCTGTCTTTTATGTTTTCAGCATCGGTTTGAAATGTCTTTCCGTTTAAATCGGTTTTTTGAGTACCAAGCACTTTCCCATCTCTTGTATAGGTTTGTGTTGCTTCATTTAAAAATGAAAACTGCGGCCCAAGCATAAACCGAAATTTTGTACCACCCGTACCAAAAGAATACTTAACAAAAACAGGGATATTGAAATACTGAAGACTTATATCCCTTCTTGTGTCGTATTTATGTCCGTCAAAAGACTGTTTGCCATCATATTTCTGACCCTGAGCCGAATATTGAAATTCCGCAACAGCCGAAAGCTTCTCTGTAAAATTATATCCGAAATTTAATGTGAAGGCATAGCCCATTTTAGGTGCATAGTCAATTTCCGGCTCACCATAAAAATTCTGATTCTGAATCCAGACACTGGTAAGAGCGCCTCCGGCTCCAAAAATTAATTCTTTACCCTTTTGTCCATAACTATTATATGAAGAAATCATCATAACAGCCGCAACAATAATTAAATATTTTTTCATGCAATACATTCTTTAAAGTCAATCGTTCTACGTAAAAAATAACAATTTGGTTTAAAACTTTTTTAATAAGTTCAATATACTGTAAATGTTGCAATTAAGTATCTCAATACTATATTTGCAAAACAAAAGTATAAAAAATTACACATTTGCACATTAAATATTTTTCTATTTTAGCCGATGCATAATATTTTAAGAGAATTATTTATATAGATGTTTGAAAATCTCCTTAAAAGTCTTTATCGCAATCTGATCAGAAACAAGTTCTACTCGATCCTCAATATCGTTGGTTTGTCTGTTGGGATTGCAACAGCTTTGGTGATACTGCTGTATGTGCAGGATGAGCTTTCGTATGACAAATACAACAGCAAGCATGACCGGATATTCAGACTGGAAGGGAAATTTATCGTTAATAATAAACCCGATCAGTTTGCAGTAGTTCCAAATCCGTTGGGACCTGCTTTTAAACTTGAATTTCCTGAAGTAGAAGATTTTGTACGATTTGATGCCATTGGAAATACTCTGATAAAATATGGCGACAATGCTTATTATGAAGATGATTTTCTGTTGGCTGACTCATCGGTATTCAAAATATTTTCTTACAAATTACTGAAAGGCAACCCCGAAATGTGTCTTTCTGACCCTAATACAATTGTTGTTAGTCAAGAAATTGCGAAGAAATATTTTGGGAATGAAGATCCCCTTGGAAAAATTCTAATTATTGCTGATGGAAATTCCCTGAAGGTAACGGGTGTGATGGAGGATATTCCGGATAATACTCATCTCAAATTTGACGGCCTGATATCAATTGCAACTGCTGCAATCGACCAGGGTGTTGATGAATATAACAGTATGAGGTCATCACGATTCTGGAGAATCGGACTTTACACATACATACTTCTAAAAGAAAACTCATCTATTGAGGGTGTTTTTGACAAGTTCCCGGCCTTTTATGATAAATATATGAAGGAGCTAGGCGAAAAATATAACCTTAGCTTTGAGCTGATGGCAACTCCTCTCGCTGAAACACATTTTAGAAAAGGGCTTGGCGGTGAAAGACCTTCGGGAAATAAGGTTTATCTGCTGATTTTTTCTGCTGTTGCAGCCTTTATTCTTCTGATAGCTGCCATCAATTATATGAATATGGCAACAGCCAGATCAGCAGGAAGGGCTAAAGAAGTTGGAATAAGAAAAGTTGCCGGAGCCTATAAAAGTCAACTTATCACTCAGTTTCTGAGTGAATCGATAATTCTGTCTCTAATTGCTTTGACTATTGCATTCCTCCTCGTATGGCTTGTTCTTCCTGATTTTAATAACCTTGCCGATAAGTCAATATCACTTAGTCTATTGAAAAATCCTGCAATATACTTTGAGATTCTGGTGATAACAATATTCATTGGGCTGTTGTCAGGTAGTTATCCGGCTTTCTTTTTATCGTCTTTTCAGCCTGTCAGGGTTTTGAAAGGATCGGGTGGAAAAGGTGGCAAAAAAGGAGGAGCACTAAGGAAAATACTTGTTGTCCTACAGTTTGTTATTGCCATATTTATGATCATCGGAACTATTGTGGTATCACAGCAAATAGGGTTTTTGAGAAACAAGGACCTGGGTTTCGACAAAAATAACCTGGTTGTTATGGAGGTTCAGGATTCGGCATTTCTGAGTAAGGCGAAGTTGTTTAAGGATGAGCTATTGCAAAGTCCGGATATATCGGCTGCCTCCAGTTCTACAGGCGTGCCCGGACAAATAAACTGGATACAATTACTCAAGGTGGAGCAGGAAAATAAGATGGAAAATATTACAGTTATTCTGGCTCAAACCGATT
>JAOZOC010000095.1:1702-9541 GCA_029933495.1 Bacteroidales bacterium | reverse complement strand
TGCACCGTTCAACCATAATTCAAAATGAAGATGAGGTCCGGTAGTCAGTTCCCCGGATTCACCGACAATAGCGATTGGGTCTCCTGCCTTCACAACATTCCCATCCATTTTAAGTAATACGGAATTATGCTTATAAACCGAGATCAGATTTCCCTGGTGCTGTATTGCAATAACATAACCGGTTTTAACAGTCCAATCAGAAAAAATTACTGTTCCGTCAAGTGTTGCTTTTACCGCTTCATTATCTTTTGCAACAATATCAATCCCATAATGACCCTCTGTTAAATTGAACTCTTCAGTCGCAATTCCTTTCAAAGGAGCGAAAAAATAATAATTGCTTAAGGGAGTTGTTGGAGTATACAGTTCGTCACTTTCATTATAATACAGGTCATAAGAACTCTCACTTTCATATTCGGCACGCAAAATGGAATCTTCCGGAGATTTTGTATATTGTATATTTTTATAATCCACATCCCGGTTAGTATGGACAGAAGTATCGGTTTCTATAACTTTGCCGTCAATAATATCTTTAAGATTTTGTATGTATAAACTCTTCTGCCTGAAATCAACTTCCAGAGAGTCAACTTTGTGCTGAAGATAATTTGCTTTTTGACTGAGAGTTACATCAGTATATCCCGGAATATATTCGCGCAATGGTGTAAAAGCAATCAGGAAAGTTGTTGCAACGATCAATAATATGACCACCGTTCCTATGATGACAAAAACATTCAGCCGCGACAACCTGAACGAGAGTCTCTCATCAAATGTCTCCTCATTAACAATAACAAGCCTGTATTTGTTACGAAGCTTCCGTATCCATTGCCCTTTTTTCTTATTTTTCTCCTTTGCCATAACATATAAATAGCGGGTGCAAATATACCTGAAAAATAAGAAAGAAATGACATTTTCAATATTTAGGCAAGAGAATTGAATAAAATAAAATATTTTTGCAAAAAAGTAGTTTAATTTTACATAACAAATAGTTACATATTATAATCTGAATTATAATTTAATTTTGCGTTTTTGGGCTCATTAAAACCAAATAGATATCTAACCGCATTTGCAATAGTGTCATTATTGCTATTAACCTATTCATGCTCAACAAAAAAAAATACGTTTGTCCGCCGCGTTTTTCATAATCTTACCGGGCACTATAATCAGTTTTGGAACGGAAGAGAAAGTTACAGACAAGGAGTTGCTCAACTGGAAAATACTCTAAAAGACAACTACAACAAAATACTTCCTGTATATAACTACGGGACAAAAAACGAAGCCCAGCAATTGAACTCCTATATGGATAAAGCAATTGAAAAAGCATCGCTAAATATTCAGACTCATTCAATGTTTTTTAACCATAAGGAGTGGGTAAAATGGATAGATGACAGCTATATGATGATTGGTAAAGCATATTTCTATAAGCACGAATTTAACCTATCGAAAAGGACGTTTGAATTCATCACAAATGAATATAAGAAAAACGACATCAAATATGAGGCTACGCTTTGGCTTGCCAAATCATATAATCAGCTCGAAAAATATAAAAGAGCCCAGTCTGTCCTTGACAATCTTAGAAACGAACTGGAGAAACTTAGCAAACCACCACAGGATGTTGTAAAAGCCCTGCCACTTGTAACTGCCAATATGTTCCTTAAGCAGGAAAAGTACAATCAGGCAAGAGAGTCGTTGAAAGAAGCACTTTATGTAGGACAAAAAAGAAAAACGGAATCAAGGGTCAGATTTATTCTGGGTCAGATACACCAGCAGGAAGAGGATTATTACAAAGCATCGGAGTATTATGCAAAAGTAATAAAGATGAATCCCCCTTATGAGATGGCTTTTAATGCTACAATCAATCTTGCAACCTGCTATGATATAAGTTACGAAAACAGTAGTAAAAGCATTATTAAGAATCTGCTAAAAATGCTTAAAGAGGATAAAAATAAGGATTATCGTGACCAGATTTATTTTGCTCTTTCTGATGTTGAATTTAAAAATCAGGAAGACTCAATTGCGATTGATTACCTCAGACTCTCTGTTGCAACCAGCGTTACCAACGACTATCAAAAAGCGACCTCTTCACTAAAGTTGGGGGGAACATTTTTTAAAATACAGTCATATCAATTATCACAGGCATATTATGATACTGCTGTCCAGGTCCTGCCTGAGGACTATCCGGATTATAAAAATATAATAGCTAAATCAACCTACCTGTCCGAACTTGTCAATTATCTCGTTATTGTTCAAACACAGGACAGCCTGCAAATGGTTGCCTCAATGAATGAGGAAGAGAGAAACATTGTAATTGACAAAATAATAGCCAAACTTATTGCAGAGGAGGAGAAAGCCAAAGAGCAGGAAGAACTTTTGGCGAGTATGGGCGATAACACTATGGCAGGGACAAACCAGGCAGGTAGCACTTCCAGACCAATGCCGGGTAATCAGCTTGGTGGTGGTAAATGGTATTTTTATAATCCCGGCACAAAAAGTTATGGATATTCAGAATTTGTAAAAAAATGGGGTAAGCGAAAGTTAGAAGACAACTGGTGGCTGGTAAATAAAAAAACGCTCTTTGTACCGCAGGAAGAGGTCCTTGCTGAAAACGACAGTATTGTAAGCGACAGTACAGCCACTGCCAAAGTCTCAAATGATCCTCACAATAGGGATTATTATCTTAAAGACCTGCCCTTTACAGAAGAACAGGTTCTCGCTTCCAATGTGCTAATTGACAGTGCTCTGTTCGAACTTGGCTTTATTTATAAAGACGACCTTGAAAATAACGACAGGGCCATTGAATCGTTTGATACGCTTGTGACCCGTTTCCCCGAGAGCATCCATCTTTTACAATCATACTATCAACTCTTCAAACTTTACTCTGGTATAGATAGTATTGATAAAGCCGAGTATTACAAAGGTCTTATTATACAGAATTTCCCTGATAGTGATTATGCCAGGCTTCTAACTGATCCAAATTATTATAAAGAGTTAGAAGCAGAAAAGAACAGGGCATTAACGCTTTACGATGAAACCTATAATTATTATTTGACCGGTGACTATTATATGGTTTATAGTAACAGCGACAGGGCTTTAAGCACTTTTGAGAAACCAAAAGAGATAATGGCTAAGTTTGAGTATCTGCGGGCTTTGTCTCTCGGAAAAATAGAAGTCACCGACTCACTTCAGGTTGCTCTTGAGGGCCTGGTTAAAAAATACCCTGACAGTGAAATTACACCTCTTGCTCAAAACATACTAAATTATCTCGCCGGGCCTTCAGACACGACTTCAGCTACAAAAACCAAAGAGCCTGAAGAGATTTATGACATCTCTATTTATGATTTTAATCCGAACAGCAAACAAATCTTCGCAATAATAGTGAAAGGCGAAAATTCAAATATCAATGCTCTTAAAGTAAGGGTCTCCGACTTTAACTCAAAGAATTACAGGCTTGAAAATCTATCAATCACAAGTATTCTTCTGGATATGTCGACAAACTTTATTATGGCTGGAAATTTCTCGACTATTGATAAAGCAATGGCCTACTATAATTCAATTACTACAAACGACTACGTATTTGCAAATATTAAAAAGGAAAATATTCGTACTTTTATCATTTCTCAGGAAAATTATCCGGTTTTTTATCGGGATAAAGACATCAAAAAGTACCAGGCTTTCTTTAACAAATATTATTTTAACAATCAATAAAAAGGTTTATTATATTTGTAAAAAATATTTTATCACTTTATGTTCAAAAAAAAGCAAAATATTATGGCTAAAAATATTATGAACGAGTCGAAACCTAACACTATCGTTGAGGGAACAATAATTAAAGGTGAAATCATAGCCAATGGTGACTTTCGTATAGACGGAAAACTTATCGGTGCAATTAATTCCAAAGGTAAAATTGTTGTTGGTACAAGTGGCAGCATCGAAGGGGAAATTACTTGTAAAAATGCTGATTTTTCGGGTTATATTAAAGCTAAGGTTTTTGTCGAACAGCTTTTATCTCTCAAGGCATCATCAAAGTTAAATGGAGATGTTGTTACTGATAAACTTGCCATTGAACCGGGAGCAACTTTTACCGGAACCTGCAACATGGATTCCAACTCACCCGGAAAAGTTAATTCACAATCAGGAAATGAACAAAATAAAGAAAAACAAAAACTCTTTAAATAATTATGCAAAGTACTCAAACATTGCCTTGCAAATGCTGGTCATTATTCTTGCAGGTGTATGGGGAGGTGTAGAGTTGGATAAATGGCTGAATACAGCACCTATCCTGACGGTAATTCTGTCGCTATTTGCAGTATCGCTTTCTATTTACTCTGTTGTTAAAAATCTACTTAAATAAATATAATGTTCTGATATGGGTCATCAATATATTTCTTTCCTGAAAAAACTTACAATATTCTCACTTCTGCTTGCAATACCAGGGGTAATTGCAGCTTACACTCTTCCGCCGGAATACATAACACCAACACTTCCTTTTCTGTATCTTTTCTTCTATTCCGCCACTACAGTTGTACATTATCTGCTACTGAAAATTTCTGAAAATAGACCCACCCAATTCACAAATTACTTTATGCTGTTAACCTTTGGAAAGTTAATTTTCTACCTGACAATAATATTGGCCTATATTATTCTTTTTAAAGATGACGCAAAATCTTTTGTCGTTTCATTTTTGATACTTTATCTTTTCTTTACGGCTTTTGAAGTGGTTCAAAGTCTGAAACAGACAGGGCAGGCAAAAGTACCTGATGATAAGTAAATTTGTTAAGTCCAAAATTCTAAACTTAAAACAAATTCAAAATCAGAATATTAAAATTCAAAACGTAGCTAGAAATACAAAGAAATGCTTTTCCCTTCTTCCTGTTTTAAACATTAAAACATTTAGTATTTGGTATTATTTAGGATTTTGAGTTTTGTGCTTTGGGTTTTCTATGATGCCCGGTTGCAACAATTAACAGATTGCTTCATTTCATCTTCTTACTAATCTCAAGCATATGCAACTCAAGGTCTTCAAGGAAATTATCAATCACTTTAATTTTTGAAAGAGCAATCTCAAAAGCCATTAGTACATTTGGAATACCCTTGATCTTTTTAACTTTGTCCTGCACAAACTTCTTTGATGCAGGACCATTGATTAAAAGGAAAAAATCAGTTGCTTTTTGAGAAGGGAATAGTTTCGATCTGGGATTGTGGTTTGTCAGAAGATATAAATCTATCTCACAATCAAAATCGTGGTAAAAATAGAGAGGGTAATATATCAGTTCTTCCAGCTTATTATTATAAACAGGAAGATCATCTGTCCTTTTCATCTGAATCTTCAGAGCCTCATTTATCTTGTAGGCAATCCAGTAATCCTTTCGATGACAGGAAATTCCCACAAGAAAATTATCCTGATCAAAATCAATATCTATTTTTACTTTTTTTGCCATAGCAGAGCAAGATTACGCACTTCAAAAATAGAAAAGAATTTAATGGAATTTGAAATAAAAATCATTTTATTTGGTTCTACTACCATTTTAGTGGGTAAATATTATTTTTCAGTCTATTTAAAATAACCTTATGGTAATGCGAGAATGCTTCAATGCAAGAATGCTTGAATGTTTGAATTGTGCAAAGTAATGACAATGTGCTATTTACAACTATGTTTTTTTATTCACGCATTGAAGCATTCAATCATTGAAGCATTATAATAGTAATTGTTTTATCATATTTTCTTGTTTTCCACTAAATTCGCAGTAGTACCTTTTATTTGAACTTGAGTAAACTTTAGGGCCCAAAGCTTACAATAAAACCGTTATTAAAATTCATTGATAAGAAGTTCTCAGGAGATCAGGTTTTTCTCATTATCAATCAGTACCAGGGCCTTTTCAGCAGCAAGTTGTTCGGCACCTTTTATTGCATAGTCCTGTGCTGTAGCAACAGGTTTATTATCAACCAGCACTTCGACGAGATACTGCTTTCCATAACCATTTCCTATCTCATCAATAACCTTAAATTCAATGGGGATTTTTTCTTTTTGCGACCATTCAATAAGCTGGCTTTTGTAATTTGTATCTTCCTCAACCAATTTATCAATATCAAAATGTACCTCAACAACCCTCTTAATCAGAATTCGTTTGGTAAAATCATAACCCTTATCTAAATAGAGTGCGCCGACAAAGGCTTCAAAGGCATCGCCCAAAAGAGATTTACTAAAACCGTTTCCCGATATTTCAGATTTAACCAGAACATCAATACCAAGTTTCCGCGAAAGCTTATTCAAAGAACTCCGGCTCACAATTTTGGAACGCATTTCTGTAAGGAATCCCTCCTCTTTATAAGGAAATTTCTTAAAAAGATAATCGGCAACTATTGAACTTAATACGGCATCGCCAAGATATTCAAGCCTTTCGTTACTGACTTTAAAACCATTAATTCTCTCCTGCGATGCAGACTTATGTCTGAATGCAAGACTATATAGCGCGACGTTGTCGGGGAAAAAACCGAAAATGTTTTTAACAGTATAAACTAATTTCTTATCAGAAGAAAAAACCGACCTTATTGGAGATAAGATACTCAAAGTTTACTTTTCTTTACACTTCTTAAAAATAATTGATGCATTATGGCCACCGAAACCAAAGGTATTACTTAGTGCGTAATTGATTACCTTTTTCTTACCTTTCCAAAATGTAAAGTCAAGATTGTTATCAATATCCGGATCATCAGTAAAATGGTTTATGGTTGGGGGAACAAAATCATTATTAATAGCCAGAATAGTTGCAATAGCTTCAGCAACACCCGCAGCACCAAGGAGATGACCAGTCATTGATTTTGTGGAATTTATTGCTATTTTGTATGCATGCTCACCAAACAAGTTAATGATTGCCTTAGGCTCAACAATATCTCCAACCGGAGTAGATGTTCCGTGAGTATTAATATGGTCAATATCCTCAGGTTTTATTCCGGCCTCCTCAATAGCATATTGCATAGCCTTCATCGCTCCATAACCTTCGGGATGTGGGGCTGTCATATGATGTGCATCACCCGACAATCCGCTTCCAACCAGCTCAGCATATATTTTAGCGCCACGCTTTACAGCATGTTCATACTCTTCAAGGATTAAAGCACCTCCCCCTTCACCAAGGACAAATCCATCTCTGTCCTTATCAAAAGGCCTCGAGGCTGTTTTTGGATCATCATTGCGTGTAGAAATAGCATGCATAGCGTTAAATCCACCCACACCCGCTGGAAAGATAGCCGCTTCTGAGCCTCCACAAACAAACAAATTCGCCTTATCAAGCCGGATAAGATTATAAGCATCAACAATCGCATTTGCAGATGAAGCACAAGCGGATACAGTAGCATAATTGGGACCTCTGAAACCAAATTTTATTGAAATATGACCGGCAGCAATATCGGCAATCATTTTTGGAATAAAGAAAGGATTATACCTTGGAATACCACTACCTGTAGCAAAATTACCTGCCTCTGTTTCAAAAGTGTGCACACCACCAATACCAGATGCCCAAATCACCCCGACCCGATCCTTGTCAATCTTGTCAAGGTCAATACCGGAATTTTCAACACTCTGTGCGGCAGCAACCATACCAAATTGAGCATAAAGATCATATTTTCTTGCTTCCTTCCTGTCAAAATGATCTAAAGGATTAAAGTTTTTGACCTCAAATGCAAATTTTGTTTTGAATTGCGATGTATCAAAACGCGTAATGGGTCCTGCCCCATTTGCCCCTTTCATAAGGCCGTCCCAGTATTCATCAATACTGTTACCTATGGGAGTCAGTGCACCAAGTCCTGTTACTACTACCCGCTTAAGCTCCATATTTACAGAGTATTTTT
>JAOZOC010000095.1:0-1602 GCA_029933495.1 Bacteroidales bacterium | reverse complement strand
GCACCAAGTCCTGTTACTACTACCCGCTTAAGCTCCATATTTACAGAGTATTTTTACTTTGCGTTGTCTTCAATATACTTAATTGCGTCTCCTACCGTAGCTATCTTTTCAGCCTGGTCATCAGGAATTGCAATGTTGAATTCTTTTTCGAATTCCATAATCAGTTCAACTGTATCCAGTGAATCTGCTCCTAAATCATTTGTAAAATTTGCTTCCGGAGTAACTTCATTTTCATCAACTCCAAGCTTATCAATGATTATTGCTTTTACTTTTGTTGCGATATCAGACATCTCTTTTATATTTTATAGGATTAACGGGTGCAAAGGAATGAATTTTCTTAAAAATATACAAGTTTTTCATCTCTTTGATATAAAAAAATTTATCCTAAAAAAACACCTATTCTTCCAGAGGCCGCATCAGACAATGAGTTTGGCATTATTAACCAAATAAAAAAAATATCGAATACTTTTTATTTTGCCTTCGATTTTTATCAGAATATCTTTTTACTTTTGCTTTTATGAAAAACATCGCAATATTTGCTTCGGGAAGTGGTACAAATGCTGAGACGATTATTAAGCATTTTGACAATAACAAAAATATTTCGGTATCAAGGATTTTTTGCAATAAGGAAACTGCATATGTCCTGACTCGTGCAACAAATCTGGCAATTCCAACATTGGTCTTTAACAGAAAAATGTTTTATGACTCAGATATTGTTCTTGATCAGCTAAAAAAGGATAAAACAGATATTATTGTCCTGGCCGGATTTTTATGGCTTGTACCTGATAACATTCTGAAAAAATATAAAAACAGAATTATAAATATCCATCCTGCGCTGTTGCCAAAATATGGTGGCAAAGGGATGTATGGCTCCAAAGTTCACGAGGCTGTTGTCAATGCCAAAGAAAAGGAATCAGGTATTACCATTCATTTTGTGAATGAAGTATATGATGAAGGAAAAATTGTTTTTCAAGGAAAATGTGTCGTTGAGGAAAGCGACACCCCTGATTCACTTGCCGCAAAAATACACAAGCTGGAGCATAAGCATTATCCTGAGGTTATTGAGAAAGTATTGATGGCATTGTAAGTTCAATATCTTTTAATTCGTAAATCGTATATCGTTTTCGTATATCAACCTTAAAACTTTTTAAGGCACTATTCCGCCACCAAGGCACCAGGACTCTAAGAAACACTAAAAATTTTGTGAAACTTTGTGGCTTCGTGTCTTCGTGGCAAGAGTAAATCTCAAGAACAGAGAGGTACTTAAACCATTTTTTCCAACCGTAACGTGCCCCGTCAGTTTCCGGCACTTAGTCATCAGGTGACTTGCCTTCGCTTAGCCAGCCCACAGTCACCAGATGACATCTTGGGCTGCCCGCTAATAAGAATTAAATCTCACAACCTTATCAAACTTTTTTCTGATCTTTTTTCGTAGTGGATAATCATCTTCAGGATAGCCAAGAGTAACTACAAGACCAATGGTTTTCTTTTTAGGGATATTCAAAAGTTCTTTAATTGGTTTTTCATTAAACCAACCCAACATACAAGTTCCAAGCCCCTCCTCTGCAGCCTGAAGACAAAAATGCTCAGCAGCAATACCGA
>JAOZOC010000621.1 GCA_029933495.1 Bacteroidales bacterium | reverse complement strand
AGGAACCAGAGAAGGCAGGCTGTTTTATGGTAAAATCAAAAAGAGTCCCAAAGAAATTGTATTCAACGAATTTCCTATGTCACAAAGACTTGAAAAAGTTTTCGTATTAAATACCAATAACGAAAATGAGTTATGGGCGGGTACACAAAATAATCTGTTTCGCATTGATTTACTGAACAACAAACTTAGCCGGGTCATATTTAATGAAATTCAAAACAAATCTTCCGTAATATATGAATTGAAATGGAAAGACAATATTTTATGGATAGGAACAGGAACAGGTTTATATGAATATGACACAAAAAATAACCAGCTAATAAACAGATACATACATTCCAACAAGGAAATCAATTCCATCAGTAATAATGTTGTTTACAGTATTTTTCCGGATAAAAATGACCAGTTGTGGGTTGGTACGGGAAAGTACCTGAACTTGTTTTATGAAAATGAGATATTCACAAGGATACAAAACAAACCGAATCATAATGGTTCATTAAGCTCAAATGTTGTTTTCTCGATATTAAAATACAAAAATGATTTGTGGGTTGGCACTTCTGGTGGTGGAATAAACCTGATAAGAAACAAAAAATGTTACACTTTTACTAAAGATTCTCACAAGCTGCCGTCAAATATTTGTTTCAGTTTGCTTGGCGATAAAGGTAATATCTGGGCCGGGACAAGGGAAGGCCTGGTGATTATAAAAAATGGCACTTCTTCATACCATTCAATGAAGGTGGAAAATATTTTCCACAATCCGGAAGATTCTACTTCCCTGAGCAGCAATTTCATACGTTATCTTTATAAGGATCACGAAAACAATAACTGGCTTTGCACTTCCGGTGGAGGACTCGACCTTTTTACCGGAGATTTGAACAGAAACATTATTCGCTTTAAACATTTCAGGCATAATCCAAATCAGTCAAACAGCATTGCTTCCGATAAAGTAAACTATATTCTTCAGACGGACAAGAATAAATATTGGATAGCAACTGATAAAGGGTTGAGTATTATGACCTTTGATAATCAAAACAATAAAAATGTTGACTTTTCAAGATTAATAATCAAAGATTCGGTAGTATTAGACAAATCGGTTATTTATACCTTGTTAAAAGATAAAGATGAAGGAATATGGATAGGAACGACAAATGGCATATACTATTTTAAAAATCAAATTTTTCATTATTACGCTGTAAAAGACGGCTTGCCTGACAATGTTATCTATGGTATCCTTGAAGATTTTCAGGGAAATATCTGGATATCTACCAATAAAGGACTGTCTAGGTTTGATAGGCAGTCAAAAAAATTCACTAACTACCATCAATCCGACGGGCTTAGTAGCGAAGAATATGATCTGCACGCAAAATTTATTGATAAAGATGGGATTCTCTATTTTGGCGGAATTGATGGTATCACCTGTTTTGACCCGAAAAAACTTATCAATACCCTGCCTGAAAGCGTATTATATATTGATAATATCCAGATTACAAACGTAGATAATAATACAATCGAAACTATCTATACAGGAAACAACCAACGACTCACAATCAAACAGGCGCAGTTTCCCATAACAATAAATTTTTCCGATATTAATTTAAAATACTACAAAAATACAACATTTGCCTATCGCCTGTTACCGGACAATACACGGTGGAACATGATAAAAGACAAAAGGTTTATTCGGTTAATGAATTTATTGCCTGATGATTACACACTTGAGATTCAGCAGGTCGGAAAAGATAAAAAACTATATAACAAGCAATTGCTGAGTATTCCAATTACTGTTGTGCCCCTTTGGTGGCAGTCGAAATTGGCATATTGGCTCTATGCACTTTTCATTATGTTTGCCATCTATTGGATTTTCAGGTTTTCTTTGAAAAGAAAGATTGAACATCAGGAAAATTTAAAGTTAAAAGAACTGAATAATATAAAATCACAACTTTACACCAATATAACACACGAATTCAGAACGCCACTGACAGTCATAAAAGGAATGACGGGTGAAATGAGATACAACCTTACTTTTGAGGAACGGAAACATTGTGATGACAAACTGGAAATGATAGAACGAAACAGCGATAAGCTCCTGCATCTTGTCAAACAAATGCTTGATATGTCGAAAATTGAAGAAGGAAAGATGAAAATTGATTTAATTCAGGGCAACGTTGTTTCTTACTTGCAATATGTTCTTGAGTCGTTTCAATCAATGGCAGATGCAAAAAATATCAAACTGATTTTTTATCATGAAACGGATAAGGTTGTTATGGATTACGACCAGGATAAAATTTTTATGATTGCTTCAAATCTGCTTTCAAATGCAATCAAGTTTACTCCAAAGAGAGGTAAAGTTATTTTTCACGTTAAAAAAGAATCTGACAAAGAAAATGATAATCTTGTTCTAAAAGTTCAGGATTCGGGTATAGGTATTGAGAAAGAGCATCTAAAGAATATCTTTT
>JAOZOC010000620.1 GCA_029933495.1 Bacteroidales bacterium | reverse complement strand
ACTGGGATTTGGTATTGTCAAACAATATTCCCCTTAATTATATTTCCTTTCAGGAGAAAATTTATTATAACCGCTATCTTGTCGAGTTTCCCATTAAAAAAGGCAAGCTTACTCTTCCTTCCGGGATGATTGAGGGGCAGGAACTTAGTCAGGTGTTAACAAACTATACCTGGCCGTCAATGAAATATGAATCTTTTGATGATTTTCCTATTCCTTTCAGGTGTGTTGCTACTGATGTCAGTACAGGAAATCCGATTGTTTTTAAAGACGGCTCACTATCCGAAGCCCTGAGAGCAAGTATGTCAATCCCGACAGCTTTTACGGCAGCCGACCTTGATACAACACTTGCAGTAGATGGTGGCATTGTTGACAACTTCCCCGTTGAAGAACTTTTTAAAATGGGAGCTGATATTGTTATTGGAGTAAACGTGTCGGATGAAGGATTAATAAATGCAAAGGAACTGGGCTCAATGACCGGAATTCTGATGCAGATAGCTATGACCCCAAGCCTCAAAAGAGTGCAGGAACAAATTGCAATGTGTGACGTGTATATCAAGCCTGACCTTAAAAACTATGGAACAGCAAGTTTTAGCAGTTATAAAGAGATACTAAAGCTGGGATATCAGGCAGGTGAAGAAAACAGAGAAAAATTCAGGAATTTGGCTGAGAGTCTGAACCTAAAAAAAAGGGAGGTTAAAGGAATCCCATTAAAAGTTCAACCAATAATTGTTTCAAAAATAATTCTACAGGGAAATGAACTTATTGATGACAGGTTGATTCTTGGAAAGTTAGATGTACAAGAGGGAGATACTGTTACGCGTGAAAAAATTGAAACAGGAATTAATAAAGTATATGGGATAAACCTGTTTAAAAAAGTACTTTATCAGATTGAAAAAGTACCTTACAAAGAGGAATACAAACTTTATGTGAAATTGGTTGAGAAACAACCGGTTACATTAAAAGCGTCAGTTCATTATGATAATCTTTTTTCGGCTGGTATTGTTCTGAACCTTACAGTACGGGAATTACTCGGAAGGTCATCAAGATTTGTTTTAGAAGGCGACATCTCAAAAAATCCGAAAGCAAGGGTTAGCTACCTTAAATATCTTGGTGGTAGGGAAAGATTTGCAGGAATCACAGGATACCAGTTTCTTGATGAGGAAATCCCTTCCTATTCTAATGGAAAGGTTGACGATGTTCAGGTCTCCAGACAACATGTTTTTGCGGCAGGATTAATGACAACACAATCATTAAAACAAAGTATTTATGCAGGGCTTTCTTATGAAATGAATATTGAAAAATTGAAATTTGACAATATTTTACCTGTTGAAATAAAGAATGCCAGCTTCGATTATTTTAAAGCAAAACTTATATACACAAACAATACTACAAATAACCGTAACTATCCTACAAAAGGCAGAGAGATACTCTTTCTCGGAGACCTTTTTATGCATAATAAATACTATATCACTTTTAACAATTCGACTGACTCTGTCTTAGGACTTACTGAAAAAGAGCTTGATGAGTATTTCACTAAACCGATGACTCCTGATGTTTATGGAATGGCTCAATTCAAATATTATGAGTTTATTCATTTTTCTAACAAATTCCAGTTAATACCAACTGCATCTGTTGGTGTTACGATTGCAACCACGGAGGATGGGATTTTTGACGATTACAGGATAGGTGGCATGCAACTGGTTAAAATTGAAGATATTTCATTTATGGGTTTGAATTTTGATGAAGTGTCAGATCAAAATTACCTGCTTGCAGGATTATACCTGCAGAATATTCTGTTTAGAAACCTGTTTCTGAAATATGGCGCGAATTTCCTGGTTCATCATGAATATGTACCGATAAATGACCTTGGCAAGTTTGATTTTGACAATATGCTGGAAGAAAACTCAGTTCTTGGCTACGGATTAAAAATGACCTATAAGAGCCCTCTCGGCCCGATAAACTTCGGAATTAGCCGTAACGCCAATGACCCTGTTTGGAGAACATATTTTGCGGTCGGTTTCTCATTTAATTACAAAGACTAAAAATGAACGAACAATATATATCTAAAATTGCCAAAGAGATAAATGTTGAAAAATGGCAGGTACAGAATACAGTTGACCTGTTGAAAGACGGTGCTACAATACCTTTTGTCGCCCGCTACCGCAAAGAGGCAACCGGAAGCCTTGACGAACTACAAATAATGAAAATCCGCGACAGGATTGAACAACTGAAAGAGCTCGACAGCCGTCGTGAAACAATCCTGAGCACCATCGAAGAGCAGGAGAAACTCACTCCCGAACTCGAAAAACAGATACGCGAAGCCGATACAATGTCGGAACTCGAAGACCTGTACCTTCCCTACAAGCCAAAGCGCAAAACGCGGGCAACTATTGCAAAAGCAAAGGGACTTGAACCTCTTGCCAAAATAATAATGTCGCAGAAATATGACGATAT
>JAOZOC010000619.1 GCA_029933495.1 Bacteroidales bacterium | reverse complement strand
GGATTTGCATACCAGTCGCCTCCACCATTGTACTTTAAAAGGGCTATCTGTACCGAATTCTGAGCATAACCTGCTATGCTTATTAAAAGCAAAAACAATAAGGTCTGTAACTCAAACTTTCTATTCAACATATTTTACCAATTTACCATTTGACCAATTCACCTACCACACTTAATCCTGCAATGTTAATCCAACACACAATACCCTCACAGTATAAGCCTCACGAATTCAACATTTCAACACTATGACAAGCCACAAGAGCTGCCGTCTCTGTTCTTAAACGGCTTTTACCAAGACTTATTGGCTTAAAACCGTTTTCAATCGCCTGTTCCAGCTCTCTTTCCGAAAAATCACCTTCAGGTCCGATAAGGACTATCGCATCCGAGCCAGGAACATAAAGATCTTTCAGAGTATCATTATATTTCTCACTTATGTAAGCAATAAATTTCTGGCCACTAAAATCACTCTTAATAAAATCCTTAAACTTCACTGTTTCATTTAATTTAGGATGATAGGCCTTCAGCGATTGTTTAACAGCAGATGTAACAACCTTATTAAGCCTTTCTGTTTTTACAACCTTTCTCTCAGAATGATCGCATATTATAGGAGTTATCTCCTCTATTCCAATTTCAGTAGCTTTCTCTAAAAACCATTCGAGCCGTGCTATATTTTTCGTAGGAGCCACAGCAATATGCAGATTAAAGTCTCTTTTTCCAACCTCTTTCCTGACATCTGTAACCTCCACAATACACCTTTTCGGGTTATCCTGAATTATTCTCGACTCAAATAAGGTTCCCCTGCCATCAGTCAAATGAATAACATCTCCCATTTTCAGTCTCAAAACCCGAATACAATGTTTGGACTCCTGCTCTTCAAGAGTGTAAATATGTGATGATATTTCAGGAGTGTAAAAGAGGTGCATCCGCTTAATTCAAAATCGTTTCAAAGCTACAACAAAATAATTTTTCTAGACCATATTTTATTCCTGGTTTTTAAAATGACAAAGTAAACCCCATTAGGTTGCTTGTCACCATTCATATTTCTTCCATCCCAAACAAAATTGTATTTACCCGAAACAAATTGATTATCTGCAAGTATTGAAACCTGCTTTCCTCTTAGATCTCTTATTTCCAGTGAGATAAGATTACTATTTTTTAATTCAAATGATATTATTGTTTTGCTTGAAAATGGATTTGGAAAACAATTTAATACTAAATTATCTAAACCGACTTCATCCATTCCAGCATACCAGCTATAAAATTTAAAAGTTTTTCTTGCCGGAATATTTTCATAATCTGTAACCACAACGTCAACATCCATCCCATAGTAGTTTTTGAGAGGTGTTCCGGTTAAAAGACCTGAGGTGCTTAATGTCAACTCATCAGGAAAAACAGATGGTATAAATCTAATGTCATTACTACCCTTAATGTTTCCCGGAATATCTGAAAAATAATAATTGATATCGTCTCCGTTTGAGATGCCTGAACTCCAGGAATGTGGCACAACAGCAGGATTATCATCAAAGAAAAACTCAATCTTACCAGACGGATATAACTTTACCGCAAAATTAACATTCTTAGTATATGGGGAAATTGCGAGAGTTGATTTCCATCTGAAAGTCGCACTATTTTCATCTCCTTCATACCATATTCCATCTCCATTTTCTGGCACAATATTTAGAAAGTTGCAGAGCAATGGAGCTACCGAGCGGGTCTTTTTTAACATCAGTTGCTGGTCATAAAGATAAGGCCAGGGAAAATCCTGATCATCAAACATTATAAAACCGTCAGTATGAATATAAAGTGTATCAAACTTTTGTCCGTAGAATTGAAATGAAAATTCCAGAGCTTTTACAGCGTATCCTGATTCATTATTCGTTGGTGTCAGTTGTTCCTGCTGAACTGATGGAAAGTCTCCATTAAATGCCAACTGGTCATAATGACGCAATATATTCCATTTGTAAGGTGGAGTTCCACCGGAAACTTCAAACTGAAAACTGTATGGTTCTTCGGTTATTGCGACAGGAATTGAAGAACCGGGAATGTCAAGTTGATTAAAAGTAACTGTCGTTGTGACACCTAAGGATGTTACGGAATTATTTGCCAGTGGAATATTATTTTGCGGATAGATTGTCTCTTCCGGATTCCCCTGTGTATAATCTATTACTGAAAAGGTTACAACTTTGCCTAAGCCAATGTTATCCGGATCATCCTCAATTACCTGAAGGAAAAATTTTGCAGGTTTTCCGCTTTCGACATAGCCAAGAAGGGGCGTGATATCAAGACCGAACTCAATTGTTTTGTTATCTGGAAACGTTGTACCTCCCTGCATAAACTGATTGCCACCCTGAAAATTAAATATCGGGAATCCAAGAATCTGTGTCGGGACCTGACTATTAATATCTTTCGACACTCCGGTAACAACCTTAATACAGTTTCGTGAATTATGTTTAAGCTTTATTTG
>JAOZOC010000618.1 GCA_029933495.1 Bacteroidales bacterium | reverse complement strand
TGCATTTCAGGATTAACTTTGCATCTGCATTCCGTAGTCCCAATCTTGCCGAACTAACCCAGGATGGAATGCACGGCACAAGATATGAGCAGGGTAACCGGGACTTGAAATCGCAGCAGAGTCTGGAAGGAGATTTGAGTTTTCATCTTCATACCGACCATACGACATTTGATATTTCCGGTTTTTATAATGATATCTTTAATTATATACATCTTTCACCAACGGCAGATACTACAAGTGAGGGTGTTATGATATACAAATATGACCAGCATAATTCTTTTCTTTATGGAGGTGAAGTGCTGCTTCATTTTCACCCTCATCCCCTTGATTGGCTTCATATTAAAGGTACCTGGGCTTATGTGGTTGGTAAGACGGAAGACGGTGATTATCTGCCTTTTATTCCTGCCCAAAAGGTGAACGTTGAAATTGAATTGCAGAAAAAGAAATGGAAAGGTCTGCGAAACTTGTTTCTTAGAGTAAACAGCGATTTTGTTTTAGAGCAAAATAAACCTGCTCCGTCTGAAACAATGTCGCCTGCTTATATTTTGCTGAATTGTGGTATCGGAACCCAGATTAAAGTTGTAAATCAATTATTATCAGTTGGGCTATTTGCAAATAATATCCTCGATGAAGTTTACATCGACCATCTTTCAACCCTGAAAGACCTTGGATTGAATAATATGGGCAGAAGTATTACCCTTTCTGTGAAAGTCCCATTTGGATTAAAAAACTAATTTCTATTTATCAATCGCCCTTAAATCGTCTTCAACTCCTTATCCAGATTATCCTTAAACTCAGGCAGTCTTGCCTGGTCACAATGTTTGGAATAAACTCCTGCAAAATCAATCATTTTGCTTTTGTAATACAGAAAAGTCAGAAAGCTGTCGAACAGATTAAAATCACAGTTTTTTTTGATGTCTTCAATAATCTTCAGATATTGGTCAAAATCAATCAGTTTTGGAAGAGTAATAAAGAAACGATTCTCATTATTATTATCCTGAAAAATGCCTTTGCTGACTTGTTTGTACTCAATGTACTTTTTAAACTGAATATCACTTATATATTGCCCTACATTTTTATTCTTAAGAAAGTTAATACCATCATCAATTAAGTTGTCCAATATTAATTGCAAATGATCTAATTCATCTGTTTTAATTCTGATACATTGATGGTTTTTATTATTGTAGGTCATCTGCCCGGGAGAAATGTGCAACGATAAATCAGTTTTTTCATTAACTTTTGATGCAATACGAAAGACCTTATCATCAAAGCAGATAACAGGTTTTTTTACTAAGAGGTAGTAATGATGGTCGTGTAAATGCTCCTTATTAATCGGGAAATCCCCTTTTGAATAGTACCCCTGAGTCGGGTCTGATTCGAGGATCAGGTATTCAAATTTTTTGCCGTGTTGTAGCCTGGCGACTTCTTGGCGTTTTTGAAGGAAGCTAAGTCCGGCGTAAGCTAAATTTTCCATTTTTTATCGTTTTTATTCCTAAGTATGAATATTTGCAACAAAACTAACTAATTATTGAACGTATGCAAATGAATTTAGTGCATTATTAAAAAATAGTTGTTAAAAAGTTTTTGTTTTGTAGATGCTTATATTTGGAATTCCAATGTATTTTTACCCAAACTTTCAAAAATTCCTATATGCCCGTTACTCATAAAAAAAAGCGGAAAAAGAAGATAAAATATAAAAAGATTGTTTTCAAACTTTCCGCAAAACAGAAAAAGTCACTGGAGAATTATTGTAAGGCACGAAAGACAACACCAAACAAGCTTATTAAAAAATCCATAAGTCGTTATATAAACGGGTTTGATAAGTCGGTTCCCGATGAGTATTTTAAGTCGGAGCGTCAACTTGATCTTTTCGGTAATGACGAAAACTAGTTCGTAAATGCAAAAAATATACACAATAGGAGAGACTGTATATGATATAGTCTTTAAAGGTGGAAAGCCGGTTATTGCAATTCCGGGTGGTGCAATGCTCAATAGTTCTGTAAGTCTGGGACGACTTGGATTGCCTGTGTCTTACATAACAGAATTGGGCCAGGATGGAGTTGGTGATATGATTTTTGCTTTCTTGAATAAAAATGGTGTTGAAACTTCTTTTGTTTATCGTTTTGAAGATGGTAAAACGGCTCTCTCTCTTGCTTTCCTTGACGAAGATGAAAAGGCCTCTTATTCGTTTTATAAGCAATATCCCGAAGAAAGACTTGCTTCAGGTATCCCTGATCCGGGAGAAGACGATATTGTGTTGTTCGGTTCATTTTTTTCTTTGTCTGATGAAGTAAGAGCGCCTTTGTTGTCTTTTATTCGTAAGGCAACTGGAAATAATTCAATTGTAATTTATGACCCAAACTACCGAAAGCCTCATGGCAGTGAATTACCACATTTGAAAGATTATTTGAAAGAGAATATTTCATTTGCCGATATTGTTCGTGGCTCTGACGAGGATTTCCATTT
>JAOZOC010000617.1 GCA_029933495.1 Bacteroidales bacterium | reverse complement strand
AAATGCAGGTAAAAAATACAATAGGAATATGCTGCTGCTGAATACCATAAACTATTTCACCGGAGTATAAAACTTAAATTTGAACGGCTGCAAAAGTATTGCTCTTTTTAGTTTTAAGCAAATGATGTTTTATTTTACCATTACAATGCCAGGCTTTTCCTGAAAATTTCAATACCATTTACATATTTTGAACTTTTTGTCATTCTGAACGGAAACCGGTTTGTAATAAGACTTGCTTTTTTATCATCTTCGTAATTGTATTTAAGCTCAACGATTACCGAGCTTCTGTCTGTCTCCATCCTTGTAAAAGAGTTAAAAGTACGATCAACGTGGATATATTTTAATTGATGGTCAATAGTTGACCTGAACAGCTTGTCAAATGAATGAAAGTATCTTCTTGAATACCTGTTGATGAGTGTCGGTTCTACAGTATGTAACTCTTCATTCACCCAGTCCGGTAACTCCGAGTTGTTATAGACTGTTTTCAGCATTCTTTGATTAAAACTTTTATCAAGTGTGAAGCCGGCCAGTGGAAAAGAGAGTTTAGTACCTGTGGCTCCTGATTTAAGTTTGAACTCCAGCACTGGTTTTTCTATTCTGCCAAAAAGTTCACCATACCATCGAATCCTGATCTTTTTCCTTGTGCTTTTTCCTACAACGTTGTCAAAGAAAAATGTCAGCTTGGGTGTGTCGAGATAGATGTTGTTAATAAACCTTTGTTGATGAATTTCAGTAAATCGAGCAGGATTGTGTTTGATAATTGTTTCAGCTCTTTCCGAAGAGAAGTTCTGTAAATAGAACTTTCGTTCATACCTGCTGTTTTTAGCCGTTGACTGTTCTGACATTCTTCAATTATTAATATGTCTTATTATCAATAAATGAAATCGAAACCGAATCATTAAGCTTTTGCAATTCCTGCTTACACGATTGCAGTTTCTCGGTTTTATCAATATCAACAAGGAATGAAGCCTCTATCAGGTTTTTATTTTCGTCAAAACGCTTCAGTTCGGCAGCTTTAAAATATTTATTAATTATTGATGTAATGTCATTCAGTTGAAGATCAACCGGAGCATTGCTTGAGATATTAAGAAACAGATTTTGCTTTGTGTTTTTACCGCGAAGCAGATATCTGACCCAAAGTATGATCATCATTACAACAAAGGCAACAACAACAACAAACCTCTGGTTTGCACCTAGTCCCAGACCGATTGAGATAGAAAAAAACAGATAGGCAAGCTCTTCAGGCTCCTTAATTGCTGCCCTGAAACGTACTATTGACAAGGCTCCTACCAGTCCCAGCGATAATGCAAGCGATGATTTAACAATAGAAATAATAAGCATTGTTGTGAAAGAGATCATCAGGAAATTATAGCCAAACATTTTACGGTTCGACAGGCTGTTGGCACATTTTGCATAAGTATATTCAAGGATCAATGATAATACAACAATTAATAATGAGTTTAACAGAAAATCTGAAAGTGATATCTGTGCACTCTCGGTAATCATAAACTTTTGAAACAGACTCCATTTATCTTGCATAACTATTTAATTTAATTTTCAAAACTGCAAAATTATACTAAAATGTACAACTTCATCAATTTATTATTCAATTAGGAAATCATACTAAAAGTTCAGCATCAGTTTATTATTTATAAAATTTATCGGCAACTTTTTTCTTTTTGCCACTTATTAATGTATCATTTAATATCAATTGCGACCCTTTTTCAATAAGGTGTAATGTGTTGTTATTGTAATGTTTCAATGAATTTGTTATAATTGTGGCAGCTCCAAATTCAGGCTTTTTCCTAAATGCTGTCATACCGTAATTGCAATTGTGAACAGAAGAGTTAAAGACCTCTACAATTGACATATCCTTTGATGCAATACCAATATTACAATTTGAAATATCACTGTTTTTTATGATAAGATGTGAATTTTCACCACCGCTTATCCCTTTGTCATTAGCTCCGGAAATAACCAAAGAATCAATAAAAATTTCGCTTCCGGAGAAATCAATTGCATCATTTAATATATTTGTAAAAGTGATGTTCAATGCCTTTCCGGTACAGAAATCTGAATCGAAGGCATCAGAGAAGATATTATCGAACCTGCAATTGCTAACGTTAAAATCAGAACGAACAATGTTAAGAGCGTCTTCACAATTATTATTTATAATTTTTGTATTTGTAATGTCAACATCCGATTCATAAAACGTTACGGCACCTGTTAACATCCAGCCTTTATAACTGAGCGTATTTAAATTATCAAAAACGGCATAGTTTATTTTCGATCTTCCTTCTGATTGTAAAATAGTGATTCCGTTGGCAGTCCCGTCTGATGATTTAATTGTTACAGGGTTGTTTTTTTCGCCCAGAATAAACAGTGTAGAATAGGAAATTAAAAAGGCGCTATCAGTGAAATCAATGTTTGTCCCTGGCTCAAAAGTTACATTGTATCCTTTCGGAC
>JAOZOC010000616.1 GCA_029933495.1 Bacteroidales bacterium | reverse complement strand
GTCGTTCAAAGATGAAAAAACATTACTTCCAAAGGCATATGTTGCATAATTATCAGATCCCTGACCTACAGGATAGGTTCCCACACTGTCATTGTATATCACCATTTTAAGGGTTTGCCCTTTTGACACTCCGCCTATAATCGTGATTTTCCCATTAGAAATAGTTGCTTCCCTTGATGTGGTAGCCCATTGTGTACCATCAAGCTGAGCGTAAATTGATGCCGGAGCCGGGCCACTGGGCCCCTCATATTCTTCGCTATACGACGAACAACCCGTGACGGACAAAAGCACTGTTACAATTGCTAAACAGGAAGATATTAATCTGATTTGTTTTCTCATTTTATTTCATTTTAAAAGTTTTACAAAAGTATGTATTATATCAATAACAATACCAAATAGTGATTATTCATCATATAAGATCATACTAATATAATCAACAACTTCATCAGAGGGTATAACTTCTCCCGAATGGCCAATTTTTAATATTTCGGCCTTTGGGTTTTCTGCCACAAGTTTTGAATACTCAATCAATGTCATTATTGGGCCAAAACCGCAAGCTGAAATATTCTTTTCTTTTATTTCTCGGTAAACACCAACAGGATTCAGCTTTAGAATTTCGTTTGTAACAAAACTGTCGAGCCTTCTGCCTTCATCAGGATGGACGTAATGTGAAAAATCGGATGAAGCTATTATGCAGATATTCTTTTTCAGTACTTTATTGATTTCAAAAATCCTGTTTGCAATCAGTGTGGCATTATTAACACTTTGGTTTGAGATAGCAACAGGTAAAATGCTAAATTCATAATCAAGGAAATATTGAAGCATAGGAACCATAACTTCTCCAGAATGTTCATGTTGATGCGCAAGGGATGAAACCGGAAAGCCAAGCTTTTCCTGAAAGAATATGTCAACCGGTACAAGTCCAAGGGGTGTTTCCCAGGCCTCATTTTCATCAATTGAAATTTCAGCACCATATCCGGTATGGCTTGGATTAATAATAAAGAAAGTGTCGAACTGCTGTTCTGATTTACCTATTATTTCAAAAAGGTGAACAGCCTGATATGCTGAAAACATGTAACCTGCATGTGGGGATATCCCTCCGATTATTTTCTTTTCGGATAATGAATAATTGATATTTCTCTTTTCGTGTAAAAGTATCTGTCCGAGGGTACTTCTTATCTCTGTTGCAGTGCCGGGGTAAAACCTTCCGGCTACTGCCGGTAATCTTACTTTCATAATTTTATAAATTTTTAACTGACAAATTTACGAAACTTATTATCAGTTTCAAAGAATTTGAATATTTTAGCCAAAGATTTAATAAACATTAATACATACATAAAAGTCAATCATTAAATAACAAAAATATGTTCAAATCACAAGTTTATACTGACAGAAGAAACCGTCTTAGAAGCAAGATGCAAAGCGGACTGGTTTTGATTTTAGGAAATACAGAAGCCTCCTTTAATTACCCGGCTAACACATATCATTTTAGGCAAGATAGTGATTTTCTTTACTTTTTTGGCCTTGACCATCCTGATTTTGCAGGTGTTTTGGATATCGACGAAAATAAGGATTATATATTCGGAAATGATGTTGATATTGATGATATTATCTGGATGGGCCCACAACCTACTGTTAAAGAGCAGGCTGTGAAAGTCGGTGTGAGTAATACTGAACCATTTGCAGGACTTGCAGAATTTCTTAAAAGTGCGATTGCTAAAGGCCGCAAGATTCACTTTCTACCTCCATACAGGGGAGAGAATTTTATTCAGTTGGATAAATTGCTGAATGTCCCGGTTGCAAACATTAAAGGTGAGGCTTCAGTTGAGCTCATAAAAGCTGTTGTAAGTCTGCGTGAGATTAAGGATGAATTTGAAATTGCCGAAATTGAAAAGGCCGTTGCAATTGCTTATGAAATGCATACAACCTCAATGAAAATGGCAATGCCAGGAGTTGTGGAACGTGAGATTGCAGGAACAATCGAAGGAATTTCTCTTGCAATGGGAGGCCCCGTCTCGTTTCCGATAATCTTAAGTGTTCACGGTGAAACACTGCATAACCACTATCACGGAAATACTCTCGAAGTCGGAAGAATGATGGTAACTGATGCAGGAGCAGAAACTACAATGCACTACGCAAGCGATATTACACGTACAGTTCCTGTAGGAGGTAAATTTAATCAACGTCAAAAGGAGATTTACGAAATAGTGCTTGATGCAAATTTAAAGACAATTGAGGCTGCAAAACCTGGCGTTCCGAATCTTGAACTTCATATGCTTGCAGCCCGCACCATCGCTTCAGGACTTAAAGAGGTTGGTATTATGAAGGGTAATATTGACGATATTGTAAAAGAAGGTGCTTACGCAATGTTCTTTCCGCATGGACTGGGACATATGATGGGGCTTGATGTTCACGATATGGAAGGCTTTGGGGAGGATTTCGTCGGATATAATGACGAATTCAAACG
>JAOZOC010000615.1 GCA_029933495.1 Bacteroidales bacterium | reverse complement strand
CCCAGAAAGTCCGTGGAAACGATTTAAATGTTTTAACAACTGACATATTTTATTTTTGGGCCAAAGATATGAAAAGATGTTGGAATTTAATGTCTGATTATTACAGTCACAACAAAACAAAACAGCCTCTGTCACGTTAAACTCATTTAACTATGCAAAAGCATTATTGCAATATTAATTTTATTACTCTCGGATTTACTATATGACAAAAACTCTGATAATTGACAGCGAAAAAAATACTGAAGAAAGAATAGCAGGAATCATTGACGGATTCTGCAAAGGTTTTATAATAGAAGGTAGTGCCAGGACCCTGAAACAGGGTATGATTCTCATCCAAAAAACTCAACCTGACCTCATACTTCTAAATGTTATGCTTAAGGATGGCAGTGGGTTTGAATTGCTTAACAAAATTGAAGACAGAAGTTTTGAGATTGTTTTTATGGCCGACAACCGTGACTTTGCCTACAAAGCAATTAAATATAATGCCCTTGATTATATCCTAAAACCTGTTGATGAGAAGGAGGTTATTGAAGCTTTATTAAAAGTTGCCGAAAAAAGAAAGCAGGAAAACAGCAAATATCTTCTACGGTCATTCCTTTCCAACTTTGCCGGGCAGAAATCAAATGGTAAAAAAGTTGTCCTGAAAACCACCGATGACATTCATATAGTAGAGGTCAGCAATATAATAAGATGCGAATCCGACGGCAGTTACACAAAAGTCCATCTTGCCGATAGTTCGCAAATCGTTGTTTCAAAGAACCTTAAAGAATTTGAAGAGTTGCTTACTGACTATGGGTTGTTACGGGTCCATCATTCTCACCTGGTAAATATTAATCACATTGAACGCTTTCATAAACGCTCCGGCGGATTGATTATTATGAGTGACAAATCGGAGATTCCTGTCTCAGTCCGTAAAAAAGAAAACCTGATAGAATTGTTTGAAAAAATGTAGGCAAAACACTTATCGTCAAAACCACTACAGTTATAAAAAAGGTCAGGACACTTATAAGTTGTATAGCTGTCATTCCAAACTATTAAATACTTTTGTTCGTAATTGAGGTTATAGTAGATAGGTGTTCACATTTTAAAAGCAAATCAACAAAAGATCCTTTAAAGGATTGTATTTCTCTTTTTACAAATTAGAAAATAGCTTTTCGGGTCACCTGTTTTTTATTTAAAAACGATTGTTTAACAAGATAAATAAAAAATGAGAAAAATTTACAAAGGATTTTTACTGGCATTATTGGGTTTGGTTATGCATTCGGCAGGTTATGCCTACATCACCGTTAGCGGAAACATTACAACAGACCAGACCTGGACTTCGGGCAACACATATTATGTTAGCTCCGATGTTGTGGTATGGGAAGGTGTCACACTTACCATTCAGCAAAATGTAGTTGTGAAATTTACAACAAGTACTGATTTACGTGTACTCGGAACCCTTGATGTGAACGGTGTTTCAAGTAATCCGGTATTTTTTACAAGTAAAAATGACAATACAGTAGGTGAAACCATAACAGGTTCGTCAGGAAACCCCGGAAATGATGACTGGGGTACGGTAATTATGTTGAACGAGGACGCTTCGGCAATAATGTCCTATGCTACTTTTCGTTATGGGGGTGATTCAACAGTGGGGATTTGGAAACAGGGAATATTGATGTTCCGTGATGCCCAGGCCTCATCCATTGACCATATCTTTATCCAGCAGGGTTACTATTACGGGCTTTATGTTGAAAATACACCCTTAACGGTTGATAATCTGGATATCTCCAATCACAATTACGGAATATATCTCGAAGGAGGAAGCACTTCTACTTTTACGAATATATGGTTGGACCCGGTTTACCAACGGCTATTGACTGTAAAAAACACACAGCTAACCGACCTTACTGCCTGGAATATCACAGCTGATGAAAATCAATACATTGAAATCTACTTCAGCTTACAGGACACCAGTGAGTTTAATAATGCAGCCGGCGTAGCCTATGTTCTTAAAAATGAAGTGACTGCAAATCGTTTATATATTAGGCAGGGCATCATCATAAAAGCAGATACAGACGCTGCGCTCACTGTTACCAACGGGCTTTTCCGCACTTTTGGCGATGATTCCTACCCGGTGATTTTTACTTCTCTGAAAGATGACATTGGTGGCGACACAAACGGCGACGGAACAGCTACAAGCCCTGCTGCCGGCGACTGGAAAGGTATCGTGATTGACGGAGTGAACAGCTCAACATATGCAAAAGCTTTATTGAATAATACCTGGATACGATACGGGGGAGCCGATTTTAACGGGTATTCGGCAAACCTGTTTTTAAGGGAAGCAAGTAACAGCAGTTCCATTACGAATTGCCGCATCGAATTGAGCTCAAGTGTAGGTTTAAGGACAACAAACTGCAGTCCATCGGTTACAGGAAGTTCATTTTATAACAATATGGCGGATGCTTATGTTACAGGCAATACATACGT
>JAOZOC010000094.1 GCA_029933495.1 Bacteroidales bacterium | reverse complement strand
ATCTACTGCCAGCAGAAAATAATCGCACCTCTTTCCCCCGCTAGGCGCTTGCGCTAAAGCTTCAGCGACAGCGTACGGAGGATTAAGTGGGTGGAGCAAACACATTTTGTTCATATTTCAATTAAACTTACCCATAAAATCAGTCAGCAACCTGAACAAATCATCATATTCGGTGTAAGGAACATTTTTAGGTGTATCGTAAATATTGTGATACTCTTTGCATTCATTTCCAAGAGTATAGATAAAAAATGACGGTACACCATTGTCGTAAAACGGAAAATGATCGGAGTTGGCTGCCGCACCCCGCGGGCTGACCTTCTTCAAATAATGATTCTCATCATTCAGTTTAACCATATTATCAAAATCATCCTTAAATACAGAGCCGTTTACAACCTTTATTCCATCACTACCTGAGCCGACCATATCAATATTAATCAGAAATTTTATCTGCGAAAGCGCAAACAACGGATGAGAGACATAATACTTTGAGCCCAATAATCCGGCCTCCTCGCCGCTGAATGCCATAAAAGCAACAGAGTAGTAAGGACGATTATGTTTGTCTGAAAAATAGCTGGCAAGGTCAAGCAGCATTGCCGTTCCGCTGGCATTATCATTGCCACCCGGGAAATATGCCTCCGGCCCCATTTGTCCCAAATGATCGTAATGAGCCGTAAAAACCAGAAAAGTATCAGGCTGAACCTTTCCTTTGACATATCCGATAATATTTTGGGTAGGATATGCTTCATAAAACACATTTACTGCCTTTATCCTCAATATTTTGTTTTGGGGAGAAAGTTTATCTTTGGCTATCAGTAATCTGAAATACGGTAAGACCGAACCTCCGTCTGAAACGTGCCACCAAACCGTTCCTTCCCTCAGAAATACATAACCTTTGGCTTTGTATTTCTCATAATCAAACTTGCGCGGATTTGCATCAGTAACCAGAACCTTCTCTGTCAGCTCCTGAAAGTCCAGATCTTTTGGAAAAACCAAATCACCCGCTGTATCCTTAAGAGCCCAAATCAGCTCAAAGACTCCGTCAACAGAAGGGGAAGAACTGTATATAACAAAATCCTTACCGGGAACAAGCCTGTTTTCATCAACAAAAACGTCAATGGTATCCTGAAATGTGTTCATAGGATATGAAAAGGGCTGAAAATATTCCTTACCGAAATGTTTGAGATTAGCCTTTTTAAACTCTTTTTTGATGAAATCCGCAGCAATCCGGTTTCCATCGTTCACATAGCCTCTTCCGTGCATTGACGGTGATGTGAGGGTGTCAACAATTGAAATTGCGTAATCTTTATTCTGGGCACTGATCCTCAAAAAGGGATAAAAAATCAGTAAAAGAAGAATTTTGTATTTCATTATTAGTCTGTTATTTGGTTTTGTCACGATTTTGGTGCTTTCCTTCGACAAGCTCAGGACAAGCTAACCAAAATCCCGCCAAAACGTATTTTTTATTCTATTTTTCCAAAAACTACATACTGTCAATCCTGCAAGGTTTATCCTGCCTCACAATGCAAGCACGCAAACCTTACAGGATATTAGCTAACCTGGATAAACCAGAAAATACAAATTTCAAAACCCAAAATTCAAATAAAATTCAAATATTAAAAAATAAATTCTCAAACCTGTTTTGAATTTCGATTTGCCGTATTGGAATTTATTTGTTTTTTATCATTTGTGTTTTGTTATTTCTTACCAAAAAATACAAAAATATTATAATTAAGATACTAATCCTCATACCTTCTGTCTATCAATTCCGTCAGTTGCATAACTGCCTCATTATCATCTTTCCACCGGTTTTTCGATTTTAAATCATTAAAATAGTCAATTGCTTCATTTTTGTTATTAAAACCGTTTAAGGAATCAATGGTTTCATTGTAATCTTTCATATTACCGTCAAACAGTTCATTGATAAAAAAGAATTTCTCATTTATTCCTATGGCTGCTTTCAGATCGCTAATTATGGTTTTATTAATAACATCTGCAACACTCTCCTCAATAATCTTTTCGGAAATGGAATCTGCAACGGTTTTATCTGTCTCAGGAGCAATTTTATCGGCCACTGTTTCACCGAACAGATCCATTGTAACACCTGTTGAACCCTGATTTTCATTTTCTACTGACTCAGGTTCTTCCGGCTTTGTTTCAGTTTCGAATAAAACCGAAGTCTCCGTCTCTACCGGCTTTTCTACATTTTCCTTTTCAGCACTTTTATCCTCCTTAACGTCTATTTCCTCGTTTACTACAAAAATATCTTCGGATTCTTCAATCTCTTTTTCAATCTGCGGTAAAGCAGGTTCCTCCACTACTACCTCTTCTTTCTTCACTCTTTCCATAATAACCTCAGACTCTGAATCTTCCAGCTTCAGTACCATATCATATAGTTTCCTTATCTTTTCCAGGGCAAGGTCAATATCAATACGGGCAATTTTCTCCGGATCGGAGCTAAATCCTGTAACTAATCTACCAATTTCCTGCTCTATGCTATCCACCTCTTTAATAATTAATTTTCTATTCATAATTTTTAATATTTTTGTACGCTTAACAAAATAAAAACGAGCGAATAAAGATATAAAGTTTTTATTAATGACAGACTCAATATTTCTGGAAAATACAAATGGGCACCAAAAGCGCAATGGATGGGTAGAGATTATCTGTGGTTCGATGTTTTCCGGAAAAACCGAAGAGCTTATTCGCAGGCTTAACCGGGCAATAATAGCAAAACAAAAGGTTGAGATATTTAAACCGGCCATTGATGTGCGATACGATGAAGAAAATGTTGTTTCGCATGATAAATCATCAATAAAATCAACTCCCGTTCAAACCGCCTCTCAGATTTTATTGCTTGTTTCGGATGTTGATGTCGTAGGAATTGACGAAGCACAGTTTTTTGACAAAGAACTTGCATATGTTTGCAACCTGCTTGCAAATGAGGGGATCAGGGTAATTGTTGCAGGTCTTGATATGGATTATCTCGGGAAACCATTTGGCCCTATACCATCACTTATGGCCACAGCCGAGTATGTGACAAAGGTTCATGCTATTTGTATGCAATGTGGAAATCTCGCCCAATATTCCCATCGCATTATTGAAGACGACAACCTGGTTTTGCTTGGCGAAACAGACAATTATGTACCGCTTTGCAGGAAATGTTATGTTGAGAAGATGAAAAAAAGCAGACCTGATGATTAACAAACTATTTAAAAACAAATATTTTCTATCAAGCATACAATTTTTAACTTTAACTGTATTCGTTTTACTAATATACGGTGCTATAGGCATTACAACCAAAGACCCTGATTTTGCAAAAATACTTCGTAATACAAACTTATCTAATTTGATTGTATGGTCGTATTGGTGGCCCTTGATCATTGTAACGGCAATAATTTTTGGGCGTTTTTGGTGTAGTATCTGTCCGATGGAATTAATCACATCATTTTTTGGAAAAACAGGGCTACGAAAAAAGCCAGGTAAATTTCTAAAATCGGGTTGGGGAATAACCCTGTTTTATGCTGTTATCTTAATTGTTGGAATACACACTTTTGCTATTCACCGGATTCCGCAATATATGGCAATTTATATGCTTGTCTTGTTTGCTGTTGCTGCAATTACGGGATTAGTTTGGGAGAAACGAACATTTTGTTCATATGTTTGTCCCATCGGGCATTTACTCGGCTTGTATTCCTTGCTGTCTGTTAAGAAATTAAGAGTGGTTGATACTGATGTTTGTAAAAGTTGCAAGACAAAGGATTGTATAAGCAAAGAGAATCAATACAAATTTGTTGGGCGCTCCTGCACATCAGAATTATATCCGGCAACACTAAAAGATAACAGAGCCTGTATTTTATGCGGACAATGTTTTAAATCGTGTACAAAAGATAATATTGCTATTCAGAAACAAAAAATTGCTGCTGATTTATTTACAAATATTAAATTATCGTGGGCAGAAATAGCATTCTTCCTTATTGTGAGCGGATTTGTTGTTTATGAAATACTTACAGAATGGTCGGTAAGTAAAAAAATAGTTATGGCAATTCCTGATTATATTAACGGCTCGTTTCATATCTCGGGCAGTCTTGCGGGAACAACTAAAGCTATAACATTATTTGCATTATTGCCCCTGATCTATTATTTCATTTTTGCTATAATGAAAAGATATTTCGCACACGAAACCTGGAAGGGTGCATTTACACAACTTGTATTGGCACTTTTACCGATTACTGCAAGTATGCATCTGCTTAAAGCATTATTAAAAACCACATCACGAATTCCATATTGGAATTTTGCAATTTCAGACCCGAAGGGTGTTCACTCAGCAGATTTAATAATGAAGGATCCCGGTTTGTTAAATAATAACTTTCTTGCTTCTTTCATCTCTCCGGCAATTAGTTTTTTTGCGATAATCCTTCCTGTGACTGGATTAATATTGTCACTTTATATAATTCGGAAACAAGATAATACAAACAGATTTTCTAAAACCATTTCTATTCTGGCAGTTTTGATATATTCAGGCATATTTATAACAACTTTGATCATTTGGAGAATGACATAATAAATTAAAAAACCTGAAAGATGTGTTAATCCGGGACTATTTAAAAGATATATAATTGAGACAGTAATAGAAATAAATATATCCCCTTTTATTTACCCTTCTTCCTTTTTCCCGGGACTGCTTTTTTTGGGGCTTTTTCAATGATTTCAAGACACTCTTCAAGAGTCAGCTCCTTCGGATCTTTACTTTTTGGTATCCTGTAGTTCTTCTTTTCTTTGGTAATATAAGCTCCATACCTGCCATTAAGAATCTTCAATGAAGGGTCTTCCTTAAACTCCTTAATTGTTTTTTCTTTGTCAGCTTTCCTTTTAGCCTCAATAATCTCAATTGCTCTTTCAGCAGTTACGGTTATGGGGTCATCTGTTTTACCAAGAGCATAAAATTTGCTACTATGCCTGACGTAGGGGCCAAACCTGCCAATAGCCACAACCATATCTTCTTCTTCAAATTTACCAATTGTTCGGGGCAGCTTAAACATATCGAGGGCCTCTTCGAGAGTAACATCCTCTATACTTCTTCCCTTCTTAAGTCCGGCAAATTTCGGTTTTTCTTCATCATTCGATTCGCCAATCTGAACAATGGGGCCATATCTGCCTATCTTGGCAAAAACATTCTTTCCGGTTTCAGGATCCTGACCCAGCAATCGTTCACCACTTTGTTTTTTAGATTTCTCAAGAGTTTCCTCAACATTTTCATTGAATGGTCCGTAAAACTCTTTGATCATCTCATTCCAGACCTTATTTCCTTCTGCAATTTCATCAAACTCTTTCTCAACCTCAGCAGTAAAATTATAATTCAGGATTTTATCAAAATACTCAACTAAAAAATTATTCACTATCGTTCCTATATCAGTAGGAAATAATTTTGCTTTCTCATAGCCTGTTTTCTCCGATTTAATTTCTTCCTTTATCTCTCCATCAGACAGTGAAATAAAATCATACTTTCGTTCCGTTCCCTGTTTATCAGCTTTTTCAACATATCCTCTCTTCTGAATTGTTGAAATTGTAGGAGCATAAGTCGAAGGTCTTCCTATTCCAAGCTCTTCTAATTTTTTTACAAGACTTGCCTCGGTATATCGCGGAGGCGACTGGGTGAATCGCTGTGTTGCATCAATCTCTTTTGCAATAAGTTTTTCGCCTGCTTTCATTGGTGGCAGAAGTCCTTTAGGAGTTGATGTTGAATCCTCATCATCTGTTGACTCCATATAAACTTTCAGGAATCCATCAAATTTAATGACCTCACCTCTTGCAATAAACTTCTCATCTGCTGTAGAGACTCCAATCTTTATGGTAGTTTTTTCCAATTGTGCATCACTCATTTGTGAGGCAATGGTTCTTTTCCAAATCAGTTCGTAAAGTCTTTGCTGAGAATTATCACCTGAAATTGTCTGATTATCAAGATAAGTAGGCCTGATAGCTTCGTGTGCTTCCTGTGCCGATTTTGATTTAGTTTTATACTTTCTTGTCTTTACATAGTCTTTGCCATAGATGTTGGTAATTACCTTTTTAGCCATCCCGATAGCAAGGTTCGAAAGGTTGACAGAATCAGTTCTCATATATGTAATCTTCCCCGATTCATAAAGCTGCTGAGCAACAACCATCGTTTTTGAAACTGAGAAACCAAGCTTACGACTGGCTTCTTGTTGCAGCGTTGATGTTATGAACGGAGGAGCCGGTGATTTTTTAGAAGGTTTTTTCTCAACCGATTCAATAGTATATTCGGCCAGCAGGCATTTATTAAGAAAAGCAACCGCTTCATCTTTTGTTTTAAACCGATTTTGAAGTTCCGCTTCAACATTTGTATTACCACCATCTTTAACAATTTCAAAAACGGCAGTAACTTTATAAGAAGATTCCGGTTTAAAATTCTTCACATCCTCTTCTCTTTCAACAATCAAGCGTACTGCAACCGATTGAACCCTACCCGCAGAAAGAGCAGGTTTTACTTTTTTCCAAAGGACTGGTGACAGTTTAAAACCAACAAGCCGGTCAAGCACCCTGCGTGCCTGCTGAGCATCAACAAGATTATAATCGATTCCACGTGGGTTTTCAACCGCATCAAGAATTGCTTGTTTTGTGATTTCGTGGAAAACAATTCTTTTTGTTTTATCCTTATCCAGGCCTAAGGCCTCCGCAAGGTGCCATGAAATAGCTTCTCCCTCGCGGTCCTCATCAGTTGCAAGCCAGACTATCTTTGCTTTTTTTGCAAGCTTCTTAAGCTCAGTAACCGTTTTTTTCTTATCAGTAGGGATTTCATATTGCGGTTTGAAATCGTGCTCAACATCCACACTTAAATCTTTTGGAGAAAGATCACGGATATGTCCGAAACTAGATTTTACAACGAAATCTTTTCCCAAAAATTTCTCTATTGTTTTGGCCTTGGCAGGCGACTCGACAATTACAAGGTTATCAGCCATTATACTATTATATTTATTTATACTGAACGCATTACACTCTGCTAATTTCGGCAAAGCAAACTATACGGCTTTTTAAATATTGAATTCAATTTTTTTGCATTCGTAATATATATCCGTATAAAAAAATTGTGCAAATGTATAATAATTAACGCAATCACAATTTAAAAGGTTTATTTTTTTATACAAATAGTTAACTTTGCTGCCGAAATGATGAAGAAATTTTTAAATATCACTTTTCTGATAACCGGCTTTATAACAATGGTTTTATCATACGGATGTAAGCAAGGTTACGAAGGCCCGATTGCAAAGTATAGCGAACCCTGGGTTTGCGATATGGAGACTCTGACTCCTGATGGAAAATATTTTATCTCTAAAACTGACTCCACAATTACATTTAAAGACGGCAATTTAAGAAGTAGCGAGTATGCCAGATCAGGAAAATACTCAATGAAGCTTAAAGGTGAGTTTGGATTCTCTGATGCCATAATAGATCCTCTTCCGGGTGATTTCTATTTTATTGATGTCTGGGAATATACTCCTGATGGAGAAGAAGGTGCTATTCTGGTAGTAACAGATAAAGATCCTAAATTCTATTATAAGATTGAAAATGATTATTATGAGATTGATTCGGCAGGGTGGAAACATTATGCTGTTGAGTTTCAAATTCCGGAAAAAATGAGAGGCAGGCAAGTAAATATCTATTTCTGGAACCAGACAGGAAAGCCTGTTTTTATTGATGACTACACAATAATAAGAAAAGAAACAATTGATTATCCTGAGTTTACTTTCGATGAGCCTTTAAGGCTGTTTATTGATAGCGTTTATATGGAGAAACTGAACAATATTCGCAATCGGGCTTTTGAAAACGGTGTGCTTGAAACAACAGATGATGGCTATGTAAGAGCAATAGTATTTTCAGGAGATAAAATGATGAAGGCAAAAGTCAGGCTGAAAGGTGACTGGCTTGACCATCTCGAAGGTATAAAGTGGTCTTTTAGGATAAAACTTAGTAAAGAATATTCATGGAGGGGGATGAGAACATTCTCAATCCAAACTCCATCCGCCCGGTATTTTGTTAGCGAATGGCTTGCTCATAAGCTTTTTGAGGACGAAGATATCTTAACAACAAGATACGGTTTTGTTCCTGTTATTCTTAATAATAAAAGCCTTGGAATTTATGCCTATGAAGAGCATTTCGATAAGCAGCTTGTTGAGTCCAGAAAGAGGAGGGAAGGTCCTATTTTAAAATTGGATGAAGACGGATTTTGGGAATTAATACGAGTAAGCCAAACAGGAGGAGGATACAAACAAATGCCTGTTTATGCTGCTGCTGAGATTTTACCCTTTAAGATGAACAGAACCATTACAAATCCAACTCTGAAAAATGAATTTCTAATTGCACAGAATTTGGTTTGGCAATATTCATATTTAAAAACTGATGTTTCAGAATTATTTAATATTGACCGGTTTGCAAAATATTATGCACTTTTGGATATTACAAAAAGCTATCATGCTATTGCATGGCATAACCGTCGCTACTACTACGATCCGGTTTTATCACGACTGGAGCCTGTTATCTTTGACTGCTATGGCGGAGAAGGGCCCTACGATTCATATAAAGTACCCGCTATAGGTATTTACAATGTAAACAATATAAAAAGTAATAGTGAGCGCTTCGTATTTTTCCCTTTTAAAGATTCCATATTTAACAAAAAATATCTGCATTATCTTAAAATTTACTCAAATGAAATTTTCATTGAAAATCTTTTAAAAAAATATGACAAGGAGATAAAACTGTATGAATCTGAAATAGCAAAAGAATTCAAGGGTTATAGTTTTGATACGTCATTTTTACTTAACGATGCCAAAGCGATCAGAGACTCTTTTGATATGCTGAAAAATAAACTTCAAAGTACGGCTTCCTATGAAATGATTTTCAGTAAAAGTGTACTTGACGATGCTAAGATTGACACAACACAAACAATAATACCTTCAAACCATTATATAAAAACCTATACTTCATCTGTCTCAAAAGACACAGCATATATTGAAATTTTTAACTTTTACAGTAAGGCGATTGTTCCTCTTGGTACAGGAAAAAAAGCCAAAAGAATGACATCTTTCTTTAGCACTGAGCCAAAAATCATAATACCCGGTTATATTACTTCAGGAGAAACATTCAAAATTCCAACGGACACAAATGCTTTATACCTGTTTTACATGGTTGATAATGAAAATGAAATATTCGCCAGTCCCATCTATCCCTGGCCATATCCGGAAGTTTGGTCGCCCAGACAGGAAATAGCTAAAGAGTACTCTATTGACAAAAATTCTCCTTTTCTGATAATAAATGGAAAAAACATCACTTTCTCAGGAGATTATTCTATTAAAGTGCCTGTTATTATTCCGAAAGGATACAATGTAACTTTTGAGCCAGGGACAAAGATTGATTTTACTGATAGCGCCTTTTTAATTTCCTATTCTACACTATTTATTCTGGGTGAAAAAAACAACCCTGTAACAATTAAATCATCAGACGGTACTGCCAATGGAATCACAATCTTGCAATCAGAAGGAAGATCGAAAATAAACTATGCCGTTTTTGATAATTTAA
>JAOZOC010000093.1:1802-9606 GCA_029933495.1 Bacteroidales bacterium | reverse complement strand
GCTCGAAGGCCCGTACAACGGAACAGATATGAATACCGACCTTAATAATCTCGGACTAATTCCATTGAATCAGCCGTTCAACAGTATTCCATCCGCAGACTGGTATTACAACGGAACCGAAAGTGTAGGCTCAATACCTCCGAATGTTGTTGACTGGGTTCTTGTAGAAATCAAAGATGCTACCGATGCTGCATCAAGCTCTGGTGCGCCTGTAGTTGCAGTACAAGCTGCATTCCTGCTGAATGACGGAAGTGTTGTTGACCTTGACGGGACAAGCAATTTGGACTTCTCAGGCATTACCTATTCCAGCGGACTGTTCCCGGTTGTCTGGCACAGAAACCACCTTGGAGTTATTTCTGCTAACAGAATGACAAAAACCGGCGGGGTTTATACCTATGATTTTACACAATCGGGTGCCGCCTATTCAGATTCAAATGCAGGCGAAACGAATCTTGGAGGTGGAGTTTGGGGAATGTTCTCAGGTGATGCTTCAGGCGGTGGAGCTCTTAATACCTATGATATTACATTCTGGAATCTTAATGCAGGTTTACAGGGTTATTATCCCGGAGAAATGAATTTGGACAGTCAGGTTGATAATGTGGATAAAAATGATTTCTGTGTTGATAATTTTGGAAATGAGTCGCAGATTCCGGGAAGTAAAAACAACGATGAATAACACGTTCTTTTATACTGAGACTGATTAGCTTTGCTTTTGCAAAGCTAATCATAGTCAAAAATATACCGCAATTCATTTGAATTATTGAATAGAAGCGGTATAAATATTCCGCCTTCACAGCGGAACAAATAACATCTTCGCAGATGATAAGGCTGTCGGTAAATTTACCGACAGCCTTTTTTTATTTTTAGCAGTTCTGTTTATATTTGTGTTGTATACCAAATACTTAATGAAATACGCCGAACACTATATGATACTTGATAAATCTCTTAAACCAGTCTACTTTTGATGCTTTTATTAAGGATTGAAATTGAGATGCTTATAATGAGTAATATAAATTAAATGCGAAATACTCAATTATAATGATGTTTTATTAGTATGTTTGTTCCTCCAAATCAAGCATAATGCTAATCATAGAGTTAAATAAAAAACGAAAGTTACACAAAAAAATTTTTATTATGAAAAATTTTTATTCATTTTTAACGATTTGCCTGAGTTTTTTGCTGTTAGGTATCACAGGAGTAAACTCTCAAACTGATGATTACAAAAAGTACATCATTGAAACTATAATTACAGAGGACGGTGACAGTCTTTGTAGAATCTCCGTTCCTGGAAAACCACCTGAGAATTACAAGGCCCCTATTGCCTACCCGGCTGATGCTTCAAAAACATTACCCAGTGTACCTGCTTTTAGCTGGTCTTTTGGCTGCTCAGCAACTTCAGCCGCTATGATTGCGGGGTATTATGACAATATGGGATATCCTGATATGTACTCCGGCCCAACAAACGGAGGAGTTATGCCAATGAATAACAGCTCCTGGCCTGATGTATATATAAATGGAGAATGGAGACACCAATGCCCGCTAAGTGCAACCCGCAATGGAGTTGACGGCAGATCAATATTAGGACATGTTGATGATTACTGGGTTTCATATTTAAGTGGTCTTCCTGATCCCTATATCGGAAACTGGACACAGCATGCTTATGGCGAATGCACTGGCGATTATATGAAAACAAATCAGTCAGCATTAGGAAATGACGATGGCTCAACTAGTTTTACATATTATACAAACGGAGCTGCATTGCACTGGAATTCAAGTTCAGGATGGCAAAATGGTGATGGAATGTATGGATTTAAACTGTTTGCGGAATCAAGAGGATACACAGTAAACGATGCATACACCCAGCTTATTGATGGATTGGGTAATACTTATGGATTTACATTTGCCAATTACAAAGCTGAGATTGATGCCGGAAGACCAGTACTAATTCACATATCCGGTCACACAATGACAGGCTACGGTTACAATGATGCAGGAAGTATTATTTACCTGCATGATACTTGGGATTATAACAACCATTCAATGACATGGGGTGGGAGTTATAGTGGAAGCGCACAATGGGGAGTTACTGTTCTCGAACTCGCGCCATCAACTATAAATGTGTGGACAGGAGCAACAGGTCATTATTGGGGAACACATTCAAATTGGTCATTAGGCCATTTTCCAACTGCAACTGAAGATGTAGAAATACCGAATGTTAATATGCCTTGTATTGTTGATTATAGCGACAAAACCTGTAATGACCTGAATATTTATGCCGGAGCAACCGTAAGAATCTATGACCAGGCTCTTACTGTAAACGGAAATATGGATATTTCAGGGGCAGTTGAAATGCTTGATGATGATGCAGTCCTAACAGTAATGGGATACGTTTATTGGCACTCCGGTTCAACAGCAAATATTACTGCAAGTGGTGCAAAGATAAATGCTTATGGAAACTGGCGTTTCTATTCCGGCTCCAATGCCACACTGAATACTGGTTTTGTGGATTTTAGAGGTACTACAGATTGCTGGGTACGAAGCTACACCACTAATTCCAGTTTTTACAATTTCAGGGTTTATAAAACAGGGGGGGCAAAAGTTAAAATTAGTGATGTTTGTACTAGTGATCTAATTGTTAATAATTTAATCTACATCTATTCTACTGGTATTCTTGAAAGTTGGTCAAATTATGACATAATTATTAAGGGTTCTTTGAATTATTATGGAACCTTTGACTTTACTAAATCCTCAAATACCGGTTCAATCGTATTTGACGGCACGACTCAGTATGTAAATAATTACAATTCAGGCTCTGGTGTGTTTAACAATGTTGTATTTAGTTCTTCATCAGGTACAACATTATATAATAATGATATGACAGTTATGGGTAGCTTGACAATTGAACAGGGATATTTTAATCCTGATGGAAATACAGTATCAGTTGGTGGAAATTGGACAAATAGTGTTGGAACTGCTGGATTTATTGAGGGAACAAGCCGTGTTGTCTTTAACGGAACTGGCGCTGGTATGCAATATATCAATACAAGTGAGACGTTTAATATTCTTGAATGCGCATCATTGAATGGTATTCGTATAAACGACTCTCCAATTTCAGTTCTATGTAATTCTTATGATTGGACATCTGGTGGAGTAAGTGTCTATCTAGGATCTTTTACGGCATTAGATCTTGCCGATGTCAGTCTTTATGGAAGCTTTTGGGCTCTTACAAATTCAGAGATTATACTATACCAGGACGCTGGTAGTTATATCGATTTAGCAGGGACACTCTGGGCAAATGGGGGTACTATTGAAATTCATGGTGGTGCGGATAATAGTTACTGGGGATCTGGCACAAACGATCTTGTACATGTGGATAATTCTGGTATAATTGATTTTGTTGATTGGGGAATCTACATATGGAATACAGGTGATCTTAATCAGTCTATTTACGGTGGAACTATAAGGACAAGTAAAGGTTTTAGATGCGACCGTACTGATTTCAATCCTACGGGCGGGACATTTGAGTTTTATGGAGGCACTGATGCAAATATAAATATTGTTTCCGGCAGTACATTATACGATGTTAATATTAATAAAACAGGTGGTGATAAATCAACGGTACAGCACGAAGACAGAAACGGTAATGTAACAGAGTCATTAAAAGGCAATGGTGTTACACTCGTTAACAATATTGATATTACTAATGACTTAATAATTTCAAACGGTTCGCTAACAATAAACAGTTATTCTGCAACCATTGACGGCGATTGTAGTATTGACGGATTTATGGATGTAGGAGCCTCAGGAAACGTACTCAATCATGGACTTTTTGAACTTGGAGCTGCCGGAACATTAACCATTACCGGAGGTTCGTTTGTAAATGATCATCCCTATGGTACAGATGCATGGCAGAATATGTACGGTACATTAAATTTAAGCGCCGGTTTATTCGAGATCATGAATAATAGTATTGATTTGGAATCTACCTTCGTTGATAATATTTCCGGAGGTATTATTCGGACAGGATGTGCATTCCGTGCAATAAATGCCGGCACTTTCGAACCGAGTGGCGGAAATGTTGAACTAACGGGAATCAGTGGATTGTCACTACCTTTAATTCGTTGTAGTGCCGGAAACTATTTTAATGATTTATATATAAACTCTTCAGAAGATTATGTATTGGGAACTGACATTGAAATTAGAGGGAACGTTACTATAGATAACGGTTTGCTAAATTTAAGTTCTATTGCAGGTGACTATGATCTATCGTGCCTCGGTGATGTGGATATAAACAACGGGGGTTCAATGTCTGTTGGCGAAAATTCAACATTAAAACTTGATGGTGGTAGCAATCTTGAAGTAGCTTCCGGAGGAGAAATACAGGTTATCGGTACAGCAGGCAATGAAGCAATGGTTACTCATATTTCTACAGGTAATTACAAGTTTTGGGTATATGGTACCATAGCTGCAGAATATGCTGTTTTTGAATATATGGACGCTAACGGAATAAATGTAAGAGATGTTGGCACTGTTGACCCCTTACATACTTTTAACAATTGTACTTTCCGAAGAGGAGCTCCTGCGTCTTCTGCTCTACTTGTTTTGCATCAGGATCAAACCTTTACATCAGACAATGTATTTTTTGAGAATACTTTCGGTAATACAGGGTATAACGTATGGAAGTTTGAGGATAACGGGCATTTTACATTTACCAATGCATCAGGCGATTTTGCAGGGCCTGAGTTTGAACATGATCCACATAACAAAGTTGACTGGGGACCATTCGATGTTATTATGGACCTGACTGTTATGCTTGAAGGCCCGTATAATGGAACCAATATGAATACAGACTTAAACAATCTCGGACTAATTCCATTGAGTCAGCCTTTTGATGCTATTACGTATGCTGACTGGTACTACACCGGAAGCGAAAGTGTAGGCTCAATACCTCCTAATGTTGTTGACTGGGTACTGGTTCAATTAAGAGATGCTGACAATACTGGTTCTGCCGGCGTAGGAACAGTAGTTGCCGAACAAGCTGCTTTTCTGCTTAACGACGGAAGTATTGTTGACCTTGACGGCTCAAGCAACTTATACTTCCCCAGCATTACATATTCCAGTGGATTATTCCCTGTTGTTTGGCACAAAAACCATCTTGGAGTCATCTCGGCTAACAAAATGACAAGAACAGCTGGCATATATACTTACGACTTTACTTCTTCGGGAGCTGCATACAGCAATACAAATGCAGGGGAAACCAACCTCGGAGGCAGTGTTTACGGATTGTGGGGTGGTGACGGAAACGGAACCGGATGGGTGTACGACAATGGAGAAGATATCTGGTGGTGGGAAGATCATGCTGGAGAATCGAATGATTATTTCGAGACAGATTATAATCTTGACGGACAAGTTGAAAACACAGACAAAAACGATGTCTGGTTCAACAGTTGGAATATGGTCTCCCAAATCCCTGGCAGTAAAAAATCAGGTACTATTGACAAATAACACGTTCTTTTAAATATTCCACCTTCACAGGTGGAACAAATAACATCTTCGCAGATAAGGCTGTTCCGGGTTTCCGGAACAGCCTTTTTTTATTAAAAAGCCATATGTAAACCTCAAGTACACCTAAAATATTTGGAATTTTCATTTTAGGGTTCTACTTTTACCGATACTGTGAAATTAATTATTAATAAATTCTTCAGAATTATGAAAAGGACATCTATTGTGTTTATGCTATTTATTATGCTGGTGGGGATGCAAAATACAAAAATTTATTTCTTTTAATCAGGGAGCCAGAGATAGAAATTTCTTCGTCTTGAGGCTTGGCTTATATTTTGCGGTAGCACATCAAAATATTATATAGCCTAAAAAAAATTGACTTTTATATTTAATTCTTGTATATTTGGCGTTTCGTTTACCTAATACTATCTAACAAATAAGATTATAAATAAAATTTTCAGATGTTACTCGTACGGAAAGTTAATTCTTAATTAATCATATTTTTTAAACAAAAACTATTATTATGAAAAAACTTGTACCACTTTTATTAGCAGTATTTATGTTGGGCTTTAATAATTATTCAAATGCCCAGAAACAAAGTATATCAGGAAGCAAACTCACACAAGACAATTTCTATTTTGATGCCGACAATTTGGCTTATTATCTTGAAGGCGCCAGATTGGGGATCATTCCTTTTAATCCGGCGATACCTGTTAAACCAGCAGAGTTTAAATCTACAAAAATCGAATCGTCACGAGTTATTTCAGATTCTCCTGATGTTGCCATTACAACAGCAACAAATACAACACAAAGTGAAAATTCCGTATTTGTCGATCCAAATAACAACCAGCATGTCCTTAACTCGAATAATTCAACAGATTGGGATGGAAGCACAGTAGATTCATTTTATGGAGCTGATTATTTCCGTACGTATAATTTCGGATCATACTGGTCAGGAAGCATAACTGGTGCCGGAGGGGATAATGGAGGTGATCCGGCTGCTGCAATAACAAATACAGGAAGACGCTATATTGGATATATAAATGATGACAGAGGCCAGGAAATTGCTTATTCAACAAATGGAACTATCTGGACTAATGTGGCAATAACAGGAACATATTACTATCCCGATTTAATGGACAAAAACCACTTGATGGTTGACAATACACCGGGAGGTTTTTATGAGGGTAATGTTTATTCAGCCTGGACACACCTTGAGTATTCTCCTGTACATCCCAATCACAAGGAAATAGAATTTGTCAGGTCAACTGACAATGGGTTATCCTGGTCAAGTGAAATAAATATTAGTGATGGAGCGAATGCCCTGTATATGAGCCAGGGGGCAAATATTCAGATTGGGCCAACCGGCCAGGTTTATGTTTGCTTTACAATATATGATAATGCAGCAGTAAAAGCACCAAATGATGAAACAGCCATAGGTTTTACAAGATCATTAGACGGCGGTGTAAGTTTTAATACTGCTATTCGGGCAATCGATAATATCAAGGGCCTGAGACATACTGGAATAATAAAAAATATGCGAGTTAACTCATTTCCTTCTATGGCTGTGGATGTCAGCGGAGGAGCTTTTAATGGAGATATATACATTGTTTGGGCTAACCGTGGTACACCTGGAATAAATACAGGAACAAATGTTAGTGTTTATATGATCAAGTCAACAAATAGTGGAACTTCATGGTCAAGTCCTGTTAAAGTAAACCAGGGTACTTATGCAAATGGCAAAGAAGCCTACATTCCCTGGATAACCTGTGACCCTACAACCGGCAATTTATTTTGTATTTTTTATGATGACAGAAATACTACTTCAACTGATGTGGAAACCTGGGTTGCCTATTCTATTGATGGCGGAACTACCTGGGAGGATTTCAGAGTAAGTGATGTGTCGTTTACACCCACACCTATTTCAGGTACTGCAGGTGATTATTTTGGCGATTACCTTGGAATTACAGCACGCGATAATTATGTATACCCTTGCTGGACAGATAACCGCAGCGGTGTGGCCCTCACATATGTCTCACCATTCTATTTCAGTGACTATTGTTATGCATCAGCAACCAATACCAATTACGAATACATCTCAAATGTAAACATCGGAAATATTGATAACAATACAGGTTCGGATGGCTATGCAGACTATACTGCGTTATCAACTGACATTTCGCTTAACGGATCAGAATTGCTTACAGTTACCAATGGAGATCCTTCATCTGTTAATCAGTGTGGTGTATGGATTGATTATAACCAAGATGGAGACTTTGAAGATGCAGGAGAACAAGTTTTC
>JAOZOC010000093.1:0-1792 GCA_029933495.1 Bacteroidales bacterium | reverse complement strand
TAACCAAGATAATGATTTCGAAGATGCAGGCGAAACTATCAGCCTTTCCGGGACACCGGGTATAGGGCCATATACTGCCACAATATCACCTCCGGCCGGTACAACAACCGGAGAATGTTTAATGAGGATAAGAATAACATATAACTCCTCACCTGAACCATGCGGAACCTTGACTTATGGAGAAGTTGAAGATTATACAATCAATCTTACACCAATGGATCCTAATGTATGGACTGGAAATTTAAACGATTATTGGGGAAATCACCAAAACTGGTCGCTCGGACATATACCTACAGCCGATGAAGATGTTATTATTCCAAATATAAATATGCCCTGCATTGTTGATTACTCCGATAAAACATGTCATGATATTACAATCGAATCAGGTGCTACAGTGCAGATATATGATCAGGCACTTGATGTTACGGATGATGCAACAGTTTACGGCTCATTTGAATTATTGCACACAGCTGCACGGTTAAATATAGACGACAATATTATATGGAAACCGGGTTCTACCGGATCTATGACTGGTTCAGCTACAATTGATGTGACAGGAAACTGGAACTTCGAGTCAGGAGCCAACGTTCAGTTTTCCTCAGGATACATTAATTTCTCAGGTTCAGGCGATAGTTATATTAGATGTTACGAAGACAACTGCTCGATATATCATTTAAGAAATTATAAAAATGGTGCCGGAGATGTTTTGCTAGTTAGCGGCATGTCAACCGAAGATTTTCATATTACCGGTAATATATATAATTACTCATCTTCGACATTTAATATCTATTCGAGCTACTCCGTAATTTTAGATGGTTTTTTCAATAATATGGGAGGAGATTTCTATTTCGAAGCCGGAACTTTTGTCTTTAACGGAAATCCCGTTGCTGTTGACCTGAAACCCAATGTCGGAAACTATTTTAACAATCTTATCGTTAATGTTAGCACATCACTTACGCTAGATAATACATATACGAATGAGCTTCTGATAAACGGCGATATAGAAATTTCATCCGGTACTTTGAATGCCAATGATTTCGAAATTACAGTTATGGATAACTGGACAAATAGCGGTACGGGTAAATTTGATCCCGGAACAAGTTTGGTTATTTTTGACAGTTACGGCTTTCATCAGGATGTAAACGGAAATTGTACGTTTTACGATGTTCAGCAAGTAAACGAAGCAAAGTATTTAAGACTTAATTCTACATCAGGTTCAACAACCGTATTAAACGATTTGGAACTGAATTACTATTGTTATGCATACAATGATTTGGATGTAAACGGTGAATTAAATATTGACAATTCTATCTCTAAGTTTGTAGCAGTGGGGTCTTCGTGTAATGCATCTATCGGCAGTCTTAATCAGGGTGGTACATTGGTTTGTAATGGTGGCACAATAACGGTAAATGATTTGCTTGAAGAGGGGATATATGGAACTCACCATGTTATAAGCGGAACCATGAACCTGCACCAGGATGGTAGTTCATATATTGATATAAATGGTGATGTAACAATTGATGATGGCGAGATGAATCTATACGGCTCTTTTGGAACTAATTGTTATTTTGGTTATGATAATGATGCCTCCCTGACAATAAGTGGCGGGATACTTGATATTAAAGAACTGGGGATTTTGGTTTCGGATTCACACAATTTTGTTGAAAACATTACAGACGGTTTAATCAGGACTGTTCATAGCTTCAGATGTAACAGGGTTGACTTTACTCCGACTGGTGGTACTTTGGAATTATACGGAGGCACTGACGCCGATGTTTTCGTCTATCCGGGA
>JAOZOC010000614.1 GCA_029933495.1 Bacteroidales bacterium | reverse complement strand
AGTAAATCTTCAACAGTTTTGGAGATTACGGCTTTTTCATCATCCGTAACCTCCAAACTCTTTCCATTCAAGATAATATCATTAATCATCATACTTTCCTGATTTTTATGTTGTCCTGAATCACAGCCGGCTACTATCACCGATTGTAGAAAACATATCAGCAAAAGACTTTTTAACATCTCTATTCAACTTTTATATCATCTAACAGAATCACAGTATCATAAATTGAGTCGCCTACATCTCCCGAAGAAAGAACAAGGGTTATGTGCTGACCGGCATAAGCCGAAATATCGAAACTATTCCACTGCCATCCTGTCCCATACACATCTCCCTGATCAAAAACTATTGCAGGCGACAAGAGAGTGAGTGCATATTCAGCATTGATAATATCAATTGTTTTGTAGAATAATACATTTTCGTTTCCGGCATCATCAATTATAGTGATCTTGAAATAGTCCTGAAATTGCGAACCTACATACTCAAGAAACTCTTCCGACATAAAATTCCAGTTCAGGCTCAATGTTGTTATCGTATCATTCAGGCAGAATTCCTGGGTCATAGAACCAACTTCCACTGTGAATCCGAGACCGGTTGAAATAACTCCCATAAAGCTTCCTTCGTAAGGCGTAATATATCCCAATTGTGTGATTATTCGGCCATCGCCCACAACATTCCATCCATTCAGGTTACCTTCCTCAAAATCTCCGTTAACAAAATCAGAGGCAAATTTTGTTTGATTATCACCCAGCATTACAAAATAAGCAGGAGGTGTATTATTGTCATGCTGGTTTGCAGTAAAAGCATCACCGGTAGTTTTACCCTGGTTTATCAGTTTTGGGAAAAGCTGGTTTGCCATATCCCTGTCGAATACCGATTTAACCGTTTCCGAAAAACCGTAATAAGTATTTGCTCCTTTTGTTAAAAAGGCGTTAGCCATAGTGTTGTTATGAGCACTTTCACAAGAACCGTTATAAATTATAGAGTTAGGAAAATCCTGATTGTGCATGCTTATAAATGAGGGTTTAACGGCCCACAAGGTCTTGCCTTGATGTGGAATAGGCATAATATTATCGAGCATCCATTCCAGTAATTCGTCAATTTCATAGGTAGCCTCATCTCCGGTAAGGAAAATAACATTGTTGTCTTTATCCAAACCGCCATGAGTATGTATTACAACCACACCATAATTGGCAAGCGTACGCAATGCGTTAAGATCAGCAGCCTCATTCTTGACGTAATCCACATTAAAATTAGGGCATTCAGATTCGGTGAAAAGAGTATTGATATTGTCGAGGAATTCAGTCCCCCAGCTATTGAATTGTGTCCAGTTTGGAGCAAACAGCATAACATCATTATCCAAAACCCTGTGGTCATTTTCTTTAATACCGTAGTATCCTGATGCAGTAACACCTACGGTTTGTTTTTCCAGTGGGATTGTCGTAGACGTTGCACGTTTGTTATCACCCTGGAATGAACCTCCTTCATTTCCTTCTTCCGTTGTCAATATCATTCCACTCAGACCATATTCAAATTCAATCCAGATGTCACCTGACTCCGTTTGACCGACTTCCGCAACCAAAGAACTCTCTTCAAGATAGCTGATTGTTTGTGATATTGCCTCATCAAAACCGGAAGAGGAAAACACCTGCTGGAATTTATTGTCTGCCTGTGTTTGAACATCAAGAATACCCGTAAAAGTTGTCTGTGGGATTTGCTCAACTGTTTTAAGATTGCCTATCTCAGAATAGGAGTACTCTTCACCTGCCGATTCATTTGTAGCCACTCTCACCCTTAGATAAATGGATGCCGGTGCTGTTTCATTAAATGTTTTAAGTAAACTGTAAACCCCGTCTCCCATAATATCATCACCATGGCTTAAATCACCGTCATCAAACATTTCTCCAAGCTCTTCAACAAGATTTCCCTGCTGGTCAACTACAATAAGAGTAACGCTGTTCTCAACAAGGTTTGAATTGTTTTCTATAGGAATTTGAAATTTAACCTGTGTACTAATATTTATATAAAAACCGGCAGGGTCAATATTTAATCTTCCTGTAAAGTTAAAATACTCATTATAGGTAACAAGCAAAGTTGCCTCACTAGAATTTCCACCCCCATCATATGCCGTATAGGTAAAAAGATTATCTCCGTTGGAAAGGTCAACATTTTCTACTGCCCAACTTGTAGTTCCAGTGGCGGTTCCACTTTGTCCGGAACTATTGCTCCACAATACTTTATCAACTTTTATATCATCACTTGCAAAGCCTGCGACAGACACCTTATTATCAGATGAAAGATAAGAAAAGTCAGCTGTTGGACTTGTGACACCAATTTGAGGAGGAGTGTTGTCAGAAACCGGTGGATTGTTATTGTCCTCGGTTTCCTCATCTTTCTTGCATGAATGGTTAATTACCAATGCAAAAACAAGAAAAAAAAGTGCGATAAATTTGTACTTTGTTTTCATAATTTTTTTG
>JAOZOC010000613.1 GCA_029933495.1 Bacteroidales bacterium | reverse complement strand
CGAAAATATCTATGGAACGCTGAACCGTATTGCAAACAACCAAGCACGATTGATTATTTTTTCTTTTTCCGAAAAACACTTCATAAAAATCAGTAGCAGTAATTATCGGTTTATCCAATAAGGGTACAAGCTTCGTCCGGTTAAATTTAGCAAATATTTTTTTATAATCATTCAATAATTCAAATGATACAGCCTTTTCGTTTTCGCTATCTAAAATTTCTTTGTTTGCCAGTTCAAATATTTTCGGTTTTGTAGCTGTCATCAAAATAATACGGGTATTCAGGTGTTTTGTCAAATAAAATAATATCGCTCCTAGAAGCGGCAGTTGTTCCATTCGTAAAGTCTGAACTTCGTCCAAAATAACGATGGCACCTGCAAAGTGATTGAACTTCAGTAACATTTTATTGCGGTTACTTATAAGCGTTTCAAAAAACTGAACAAACGAGGTTATAACGATATCCGCCTGCCAGGTATTGGTTTGCATCAGTTTTTGATTGTAGCTCTCTTTTGCAACATCTTGTCCGAAGATATCTGCATATTGATAATGTCCAAGAATTGAAATGTCTTTCCCGTTAAAAACATCGTAATAAACCTTTAATCCCTGTTCGATAATATTGATGAAAGGTAATCCATAAATAATTTGCGGTTCAAAGTTTTCTTTTTCTTTTATTTTTTTCTTTAACCGTAAAGCAAAATCCAATGCCGTAAGTGTTTTACCTATACCGGTTGGTGCAGTGAGTGTAAAAAGGTTTTTGTTCAGTATTTCATCATCTTTCAGGTTTTCAAGTACGGAAGCTCTAACCCAATTCCGCAATTTGTTTTGCTCGAAACCATTGATTCCTTCAATCTCAGGTAAATTATTCAATTCGGCTTTACCGATATAGTTTTCAACGGCTTTTTCCGGCAAACTTTTTCGCATATATAATTTGGTATCGGAAGCATCAAGTTTGTCGGCTTCTATTAGTAGGGAAAACAGGTAGTTGATGGTGAAGTAATCTTTAACATTAGGCGTTTTCTTAATTTGCAATCTCATTGCTCGCCTTACCTCTTTCTGAATTTTTCCATCGGGGAAAAAAAGAAAACGATCATAGTCAAAATCGCTTATCTCTGTTGAAATTTGTTTATTATTTTTTTGAATATCAGACAGCTGACTTTTAATGAAATTATTAATTTCTATGTCTTCTCGAAAAATTCCTGTTTCCAGAATGTTTTTTAAATTGCTATGATGGTTAATGACTAAAAAATAAAGCAATGCTGCGAGAAACGGATTGTCTTTATATTTATTAATGAGGTATATAGAGCCTATAAATGAATGATTTTTTAAATTCCGATTTACTTCTTCACCAAGTAAATATTTTTGAAAAAAACTTGTATATTTTCCAAGGTCGTGAAAAACGGTTAAATCTGAAATTATATTATGTAATTCACCAGACGGTATATCCAACTTAGCTTTTGGATATACCGATTTTTCGACTTTCCGGTAAACGCCGCTTAAATGGTCTTTAAGAAACTTTGTCCCTTTTTTTATATCGTTTTTTTCTTTTGTGTGTGAGTAAAATTCCATTATTCTAAAAATTGAATTCTTTGTTCTTTGTCATCGTATTTCAATAAATAAACTTCACCGGTTATTTTGACTTCCAAAGGCAAACCTCCGGTTGTAAAAAGTACCCTGTTCATTTTTACCACTTCCCTGTCTTTGTTTGCTTTAAAATCGGCAGGTAATAATTCCTCTTCAATCATATTGAATAGGAAATCATCAGTTTTTTCAAATGAAATTTCTGAAATATTATCGGATATTCCTGTTGAATCTAATGATACATTTTCATCTTGTTTATGCAACACTTGCACATCGTTCCAAACGATCACATTTGTAATACTTGCCGTAAAGTTAGCTGTGCCGAGTGTTGGGTTGTAGATGAATTTTGAGTTAAGAAAAACATCTCTTATTTTTTCATACTCACTATTGTTGGCCGGTGTCGGGGCAACAAATATCCTGTATTTAACTGAATCGTTGCGATGGTCAATACCAGAAACCACTTCAAAAGGTGTTTGAATATGTTGTTGCTTTCCCCGAAAATCGGAATCACCTTTTATCATCAAAAAGTTAAGGCGGTGAAAAGATTTTTTAACAGGAGAAAGTATAGCTACACCAAGTTTCAGATTTTCAGAGCAAAATTCTTCGTAATAACTATCCTTTTCCAATCCAATTGCAGCAGCAATTATCCCCATAATGGTTGTTCGGGGCGGTATGGCAAAGGTAAAAGCCGTGTTATTTGCAAAATATTTGCGAAAGTGGGCAAATTTCCCCTCTATATCAAATGAAAATACTTCCATAATTTAATTTTTTTTAGTTTCTTCCGGCCAGTCAAAAAGATATTTAGGATTATAAACAATGTCGTATTTCTCAAGAAACTCAATATATTCTTCTTTGAATGTCTTACTTTTATGATGTTTCTGTTGATTGAGAATGTACTTAACT
>JAOZOC010000612.1 GCA_029933495.1 Bacteroidales bacterium | reverse complement strand
ACTTGGCTACTTCCTTCGTGCTGATGTTGCCTGGGGAGTGGAAGACCTGGAAGTGCTTCCTGCGATTTTCTATTTCAGCTTGAGTTTGGATTTCTAAGTATTTGTCGTTAGCAATTTTTTATGCTGATAGTTTTGTTAATACTCCTTTGTCAATAACTAATTTTAAAATGTTTGCTGTAGAATAAAAAATTTATTAGCCAAACAGTAGAAATTGTCAGTGTCATATCTCTGTATCGTAGTTGCCGTATGAGTTTGGCATAACTTATTATAAAATACATTCCTGGTCAAATAATTATTAAATAATTGTTAATAAATAGCATATTTAATGGTTACTTTTTTTGGTTTCAACTACATAGGAATTTTTCAACATTGATTTGTTTATAACTGCTTTTGCAAATACACATAAAGGTGTTGTATTTTCGTGCTGCATTAAATTATGCACCCTGATTTGGTTAATTCGCATCAAATCAATTTTTTACAGTAATAAACACCTGATAATTTGAATAAAATGAATGAAAGTCTTTTTGCAAATGTTGAAGACAAGCAAGTAGTAGCTAAAAAAGAGAATGCTTATGAGGATGTGCTTGAAAAGCGTAATCGCCCTAAGATAAAGGTTGAAACTTTCAGGCCGTCCGAGTTAATAAAAACACATCAGAATGGAATTGGTACAAGACAGAAACCGGGAATGAAAAAGTATTCCAATGAAGAAGTTTTAAAAAAGGCGACTAAATATTTTAAAGGAGATGAACTTGCAGCAAATGTTTGGATGAATAAATATGCCTTGAAGGATAGCGACGGGAATATCTATGAACAGACACCTGATGATATGCATTGGCGTCTTGCCAGTGAGATTGCAAGAATTGAAAAAAAATATCCAAACCCAATGAGTACAGAGGAGATTTATATGCTTCTCAAAGATTTTAAATATATCATTCCGCAGGGCGGCCCAATGGCAGGAATTGGAAATAATTTTCAGGTTTCTTCACTTTCCAACTGTTTTGTGATCGGAAATAAAGGGAATTCCGATTCATATGGTGGAATAATGAAGATCGATCAGGAGCAGGTTCAGCTTATGAAACGCCGGGGTGGGGTAGGGCACGACCTTAGCCATATTCGTCCTGCCGGAAGTCCTGTTAAAAATAGCGCGCTTACATCAACAGGGATAGTCCCTTTTATGGAGCGTTACTCAAATTCAACCCGCGAAGTTGCACAGGATGGAAGACGCGGTGCACTTATGTTATCAATCTCAATAAAGCATCCGGATGCTGAGAATTTTATTGATGCCAAGATGGAGCAGGGTAAAGTTACCGGAGCCAATGTGTCGGTTAAAATTGATAACGACTTTATGAAGTCGGTGATTGAAAACAAGCCCTATGTTCAGCAATATCCTGTTGAATCTGATAATCCGAAGGTTACAAAAGAGATTGATGCAAAAAAATTGTGGGACAAGATAATCCATAATGCATGGTCTTCAGCTGAACCGGGAATTTTATTCTGGGATACTGTTATTAATGAGTCTGTAGCCGATTCTTATGCAGATCAGGGCTTTAAAACTGTCTCTACAAATCCCTGTGGTGAGATTCCTCTTTGCCCTTATGACTCTTGCCGTTTGCTGGCCCTGAATCTTTACAGCTATGTCGAGAATCCTTTTACTGATAAGGCGATTTTTAATTCAGATATGTTTTCAAAACATGTTCATTATGCACAAAGGATAATGGATGATATCATTGACCTGGAAATTGAAAAGGTAGAGGCCATAATTGCAAAAATCAATTCCGATCCTGAAGAAGAAGGTGTTAAGAGAGTTGAAAGAGATCTTTGGGAAAACATCAAAGAAAAAGCACTGCAGGGAAGACGTACAGGAATAGGTATAACTGCTGAAGGAGATATGATTGCTGCACTTGGAAGCAGATATGGTACACCCGAAGCTACTGATTTTTCTGTTGAGGTTCACAAAATGCTTGCTATTGAAGCTTATCGCTCGTCTGTTGATATGGCTGAGCAGAGAGGAGCTTTCGGCGTGTTTGACATAGAGAAAGAGAGAAATAATCCTTTCATTAACAGGATTAAAGATGCTGCTCCTGCTATTTATCATAAAATGGAAAAGGTAGGCCGCCGAAATATTTCTTTATTAACTATTGCCCCTACAGGAAGTGTTAGTATTTGTACACAGACGAGTTCAGGAATAGAACCTGTTTACCTCGTATCATATAAGAGAAGAAGAAAGGTTAATCCAAATGATAGGAATGTAACGATATCGTTTACTGATGATTTAGGTGATTCCTGGGAAGAGTATAATGTTTTTCATCCTAAATTCCTAAAATGGCTGAAAGTGAACGGTTATGATGTTGATGAAGTGAAAAATTATTCTGACGAAGACCTGGAACCAATTATTGCAAAATCACCATATTATAAAGCAACATCAAATGATGTTGACTGGGTTGAAAAAGTTAAGATGCAGGGGAAGGTACAGAAATGGG
>JAOZOC010000092.1 GCA_029933495.1 Bacteroidales bacterium | reverse complement strand
TTTTGTTACTCTTGTGCCCGGAAGAACAGATTGTGACTTAACAAATCCCCGACCTTCTATTTTTACTTTTAATCCGAGGTTTTCCAGCACATAAATGGCATCTTTTATGCCCATTCCCTTGACATTGGGGATTACATTTTCCTTTATTATTTTTGTTTTTAGTCTCACAGCACTATCAGCCTTAACAGAAACAGCCCACTCCGAATTGGAGCTTGCAGAGTCAATTGGAATGTTAAGTTCATTATATATGTCTTCTAACTCATCTTTGTAACCTGATGAGTAAACAGGGTAATTGATGTTGTCAGCAAGATATTCCTGATCGACCTGAATGTCGAGGTTAGTTGCGTACACTTTATTTGCTATATCTCTGAAAACGGGAACAGCAACCGAACTTGCATAATACCTTCCGGTTGAGGGTTTGCTAATAACCACAATACACGAAAATTTAGGATCGTCGGCAGGAAAGTAACCAACGAAAGATGCATTATAGCTTGTTTTGTTGTATCCTCCGCCAGGCTGCGCTATCTGGGCAGTTCCGGTCTTGCCAGCTATCTTGAACGGAGATTTTTTTAAACTTTGAGCAGTCCCGTTTTGCACAACTCCTTCCAGCATCTCCTTTGCCATTTCAATAGTGGCAGATGAGCAAATTGAGTTGTCAATGATGGTTGGGCTAAACTTTTTAATTGTTTTACCGCCTTGTTTCACCTCTTTTACAAACATTGGCTTAACCATCGTTCCGTTGTTTGCAATTGTGTTATAAAAAGTCATAATTTGCAGAGGAGTCACCTGAAGTTCATACCCGTACGACATAAACGGAAGTGAAACGGCAGACCAGCTTTTATCCTTCGTCTCTTTGATGTAGGGGGTTGCCTCACCTGGTATTTCAATACCAAGAGGTTCATTAAGATGGAAACTATAGATACGATCAATATATTTCTGCGGCTGTTTTGAATATGCATTATAGATCAGCTTTGAGATACCGACGTTTGAAGATAGTTCAAGTGTTTCCCTGACAGACTTCTTGCTTTTGCCATTGAAATGAGTATCCTTTATTGTTAAACCATGAAAGACGACCCAGCCTTTCCCGATATCAATTGTGTCATCAAGATCGTAATATCCATCCTCAATAGCTGCAACCAAAGATGGAAGTTTGAATGTGGATCCGGGTTCTACGGCATACCCCACAGCATAATTGTACGATTCGGAATAAGTCCCGTTGGTATTGCGTTTTAGATTAGCAATAGCCTTTATTTCACCTGTTTGCACCTCCATTAGCACTGCACAACCCCAGGCAGCTTTATTTGCGATAAGATGTTCAAGAAGCGATGACTCAGCTACATCCTGTATGTCAACATCAATTGTTGTAATAATATCTTTTCCGTCCTGCGGTTCAATTTCGTTCTCATCATACACCGGCTTCCAGTCGCCACTGTTGATTCTTTTGCGTAGTTGTCTTCCTTCTTTTCCTTTCAGGTATTGTGCATAAGCACCTTCAAGGCCTACATAGAGGTTCTCTTTTTCATTTTCGTAACCGATAGTTCTGGCAGCAAGATGATTAAATGGTTTTGCCCTTTTAACCTTTGGTGTGATTATTAGTCCGCCACGATATTTACCCCTTTCAAATATCGGAAATGTTCTGAGTTCTTTGAGTTGTTCGTATGTTACGTTTCTTTTTATCAGAAAGTAGCGGTTTCCTCTTCTTCGTGCCTGAATGAGATTCTTCTTGTACTGATATCTGGTTTTATCACCAAAGAGATTAGCGAGGTCTTTAGCGAGTGTACCCACATTATTATTGAAATCGGTATTTGTTATAAGGGGAGAGGCCACATCCATCCTTATGTCAAAAATAGGGACTGAGGTGGCCAACAGGCTACCGTCTTCTGCGCAAATATTCCCGCGAATTGCCTCAACCCTGAAATACTTCATTGACTGCTTTTGAGCTTCGGCCAGCAACTCATCACCTTCGATAAACTGAATCTGGAGCACCTTGATTATTATCGCAAGGCCGAAAATCAGCATCCCGAAATAGACCAGGTAAACGCGCCATAATATGTCAGTCTTTACACTTTTCAATTTCTTTAGTCGTTATTAATGAAGATTTTTGTTGGCGGAACCAACGATTCATTTATTCCTTTCTTCGCAAGCATTTTCGCAATTTGCGATTGCCGTTGCAACTGCATTAGCTGAGATTTAGTTGATATATATTCGTATCTGAGCTCCTTCAGTTCACGTTGCATTTTGTCAGTACGTCTTATGTTTTTCTCCGAATAGTATGAGTTGGCTATGTAAAAAAGACCAAGAGTTGCAATAAAAAGCAGAAATGGCAGCTGCCTGACTGTTTTTTGGTTAAGCAGGAATGCTCCTCCCAAAAAACTTCTGACAGAGTTAGCTGCCCCATTGGCATTGATTACTTTCTTTTTTTTCTTACTCATATCTTTTCTGCAATTCTTAGTTTTGCACTTCTTGCTCTGTTGTTTCTAAATATTTCTTTTTCTGTAGGGACAATTGGTTTTCGGCTTATTAATCTGAAATCGACCAGTGGATTACCGTAGAAATCCTTTTCTATTTTTCCTTCAAAGTTTCCCGATTTCATAAAGTTTTTCACAAGTCTGTCCTCCAGAGAGTGGTAAGAGATGACTACAAGTCTGCTATCCTTTCCAAGCACGTCAACGGTTTGCTTTAACATCTCTTTCAATGAACCAAGTTCGTCATTCACCTCTATTCTTAGTGCCTGAAATACTCTGGCATAAAATTTATTTTCCTGCCCTGGCTTTGCTGCCTTCACCAATATCTCCTTAAGTTGATTTGTTGTTTTTATCTCCTTATCTTTCCTTGCTTTTTCAATCATTTGTGAAATTCTCCAGGCGTTTTTTAATTCACCATAGTTTTGGAAGATTTCTTTAAGCTGATTTACTGAATAACTATTTACGATATCTTTTGCAGTGAAGCCCTTATCTCTGTTCATCCTGAGGTCGAGTTCCGCATCAAATCTGATAGAGAATCCTCTTTCTGCTTCGTCAAACTGGTGTGATGATACTCCGAGATCAGCCAGGATACCATTAACAGGAATTGCTTTATACAACTTCAGGAAATTTCGCATAAACCTGAAGTTCTGGTTTATCAGTATCAGCCTGCTATCGTCCGGCTTGTTTACTAATGCATCTTTATCCTGATCAAATGCTATCAAAGAACCATTTCCAATTTTTTTCAGAATCTCCCTGCTGTGTCCGCCTCCTCCATAGGTTGTGTCGATATAGGTGCCACCTTCTTTAATATTCAGACCCTCAATGCTTTCACTTAACAGAACGGGATCGTGGTACATGGCTATTCGGTTTTGTCATTGTTTCCCATTACCTCCTCTGCCAGTAAACCGAAGTCAGTTTCCTCATCTGCAACAACTTTTTCATAACTTGCTTTATCCCAAATTTCAATTTTATTGATCTGCGATGTCATCACCAGCTCTTTGGTGATTCCTGCAAAAGCAATTAAATCTTTCGGAATAAGAAGTCTGTTGTTACTGTCGGGAACAATAGGTTTTACGCCCGCCATAAACTTGCGTATGAAGTCTATATTTTTTTTAACAAACCGGTTTAAATTGTTGATTCCTTCCATCTCTTTATCCCATTCTGCTTTCGGATAAAGCTCAAGACAACGATAGAACACGCTCTTTTTTATCACAAAACCATCGTTCAGGACAGGTGTTAATTCCTTCTTCAATCCTGCCGGAAGCATTACTCTTCCTTTAGAATCAGCTTTACATTCGTATGTGTAAGTCAGTGCTGTCATTTCTGTTTAAATCAAGGCGTAAAGATATAATAAAATATCCCACATTATCCCACTTGTTAATAACTTTTTACCATTTTTTCCCACCAAGGTATTATATAACTGTTTTTTTTGGGATTTAGTATCAGGGGTTGTTTATTGATTGTGAAACCCAATAAAAGAACCTGGTAGTATGTTTTCCGGGTTTGAACAAATTTTTTTCAAATTTTAATTTAAAGGTTCTACTACCATTTTAGTGGGTAAATATTATTTTTCAGTCTATTTAAAATAACCTTATGGTAATGCGAGAATGCTTCAATGCAAGAATGCTTGAATGTTTGAATTGTGCAAAGTAATGACAATGTGCTATTTACAACTATGTTTTTTTATTCACGCATTGAAGCATTATAATAGTAATTGTGTTATCATGTTTTCTTGTTTCCCACTAAATTCGCAGTAGTACCTATTTTTATTACCTTTACAACGACATAAAGAACCAACAATATGAAAAAGATCATATTAATCCTTTTATTTCTAATTTTTATTTCCTTTAAAACCGGCGACAACAAAAGCAACTACACGGTGCCCCGTGCCGCATATAGCGTAACAGCAGGTGATATTGATATGGATGGTGATAACGATATTGTTGTTGGGCATAAAACTGCCTGGCAGAATACAAACCCTACCCTAACACTGTTAGAAAACATAAATAATGGATTATTTGAAGTAATAGATACATCAAATAGTTTTTGTGGCTATCAGGAAAATATTTTACTTATCAATATAAATATTGATAGTTTTCCTGATATTATTTCTTTTATGTGTGATTTTTCCTCAGGTGTTGCAGAAAGATACATTAGAATATTTTATAATAATTATGGAGCTTTCAACTTGTTTCAGGATTTTCCACTAAATAATAATGAAGTATTTTCAGATATTAATTTTGGTGATATCAATGGTGATTTTTCTAATGACATTATTGTTGCTTCAGGTAATGGACATTTTTGGGGGGTGTTATACAACGATGGCGCTGGTAATTTTCCTGAACCAGAATACCATTATGTAACTGATTATTATCCCTATTATATTGCTTCAGGTGATTTAAACGGAGATGGCAGAGATGATATTGTAGTTTGCGGACAAAGTACCGAAGTATTTTTTAGTTACCCCGGTGGTTTTCAATCTCTGCTTTTGGAAACTAATAACTTTAAAGAGGGAGTTTCTATAGTTGATTTCGACCTTGACGGAGATAACGATATTCTTACATTTGTCGGCATTCCCTTTGTAAATGTAACAAGCCTGATAATGTATAAAAACCAGGGAAATAATTCATTTGATACACTTGAGGATTTCTATTTCCAGCCTATATCATCAAAGTTCTTTGTTACAGATTTTAACAACGACAGTTTGTCTGATATTCTGTTTCAATTGTCTGACAAATCGGGTTTTGTTATTTACTATAATCAGGGAAATTTTCAATTAGCCGATTCCCAATTTGTTGCCCTACCTCCTTCAAGTCCCCAGGAGAGTTGGCGCAACATCTACTGTGCAGATATGGACGGTAACGGCTTTAATGATATTATTGCTATAAAAACAATATTTGTTCAAATACCTGACAATTTGATAATATTGTTCAACGATGGTAACGGAAATTTTGTTGAAGACCCGATAACAGATATTCAATCTCCTAACTTTAAACTTCAAACCTCAAACTTAAGTTGCTATCCGAATCCATCACGAAGTTTCGGTACAACAATATCATTCTCGCTTGAGAAAAACACATTCGTAACCCTTCAAATATTAGATATAAAAGGAACCTTAATAAATACACTTATTAACAACGAATTATTGTCCGGAAAGCATAAAACAATATGGAATGGCAAAACCCTTAACGGAAAGAAGGTCAATGCAGGGCTTTACCTCGTACGCTTGAAGTCAGGCTGGAACATTTATACTCAAAGGATAGTCGTAAATAAATAAATTATTAATCAGGCTTATTATCGGGGTAGAGGATAAAGCCGCAACCTATTAATGCGAGCCGGATTCGGTTCTGCAACGTCCAGCGATAATAGCCAAAACAAACCAAAATATGAAAAACAGATCTAAAATTTCACTATTGCTTGTGACAATAATTTGCCTTAATCCGCCTACAGGAGGGAGAAACTTCTAAAAAAAGCGGGATAAGTTTATTTGACATATCACAATGAATACAGGAGCATTTGGTTTCTAATAAATCATTAAAAGGTAATTGTAAATTCAATATAAGAAAGTAACTCATCTTTCATTTGCCTTTTTGAGCAAAGGTAGAATTTTGTCCAGCACATCAAAATAAAATCTAGCCAAATTCAGTAAACCTGTTCTGGTTTAGTTTAATTAACTAATTTTGTAAACGAAATGAATTATTAATATAATGAGCGATGTTAAGATAACCGAGCGGACTATTCACATTGAAAATGTTTTCAAGGCGAAAAATCCTAAGGTGGCTGCAATGATACCGGGCTTTGTTTATGGATACTTAAGACGTAAAATCCATGAGAAGGAGGTTAATGATATTTTGTACACTAACAGGCATATTGAGGGTCTTGATGTTGTTACAGCTACTCTTGATACTATTGGCCCGCTTGTTAGTAGCGAAGGACTGGAAAATATTCCAAAAACTAAAAGGGCAATAATTGCATCCAACCATCCTCTTGGTGGTATTGACGGGCTTGCCCTTATGCAGGAAACAGGAAAGGTGCGCAAAGACATTGTTTTTCCGGTTAATGATATATTGCTTTTCCTTCCTTCATTAGAATCATTATTTATTCCTATCAATAAGCATGGCTCGAATAACGAAAACATCAGGATAATTCATGAAACATTCGAATCGGATAAGTTGGTGCTTTATTTTCCTGCCGGACTTGTCTCCAGAAAACAGAAGGGTGGGGTTCGTGATTTGGAATGGAAAAAAACTTTCATCGCGAAAGCAAAGCAACATCAAAGGGATGTAATACCTGTTCATATTGTAGCAAAAAATTCAAATTTCTTTTACAACCTTGCTAGCACACGAAAGAAGCTGGGTATCAAGGCGAACATTGAGATGCTGTTTTTGGCTGATGAGACATTTAAGCAAAAAGGAAAGAAAATTCATATCATCTTCGGGAAACCAATCCCGTATCAGACATTTGACAAGCGGTATAATTATAGGGTATGGGCCGAAAAGGTGAAGAATTATTCTTATTCGCTTGGTGATGGTAACAGAGAACCTTTTAATCCTGAAAAATATTAATAATAAAAAAATATGCTATGGAAACGATAATTCCACCTGTTGACAAATCCATTTTAGAGAAGGAACTGACTAAAGACCTGTTTGTCAGGAATGCTAATAATGGGAATAATCAAATATTTGTTTTTGTTCACGATCAGGCTCCCAATGTTATGCGTGAGCTTGGCAGGTTACGCGAAATGACATTCCGCGAAGCAGGCGGAGGTACTGGAAAATCAATGGATATTGATTCCTACGACACCTCTGACTCTCCTTTCAGGCAGCTTATTGTGTGGGATCCCGAAGATAAAGAAATTGTGGGAGGGTACAGATTTATTCTGGGAAGTGACGTTTTAATAGGTAAAGATGGTCAACCAATCAGTGCTACTTCAAAACTGTTTAAATTTTCGAATCAGTTTATTAAAGAATACTGGCCGGTAACTGTTGAGTTGGGGCGCTCGTTTGTGCAGCCGATTTATCAGCCTACAATAAACTTAAGAAAAGGGATGTATTCACTTGATAATCTCTGGGACGGTCTTGGAACCATTGTTATTGATCATCCCGAAGTCAAATTTCTGTTTGGTAAAATCACAATGTATCCTGATTATGATACTTTTGCCCGTGACCTGATTCTCTATTTTATGAAAATTTACTTTCCGGATGATGAAGATTTGGTGATTCCACGAAAGCCGTTACAACTGGAAACAAGAGACAAAGTGCTAAAGAGTATTTTTACAGGCGCAAACTATGACGAGAATTATAGAATCCTTACCCAAAAGGTCAGGTCGTTGAAAGAAAATATCCCACCCCTTGTAAATGCGTATATGAATCTGTCAGGCTCTATGAAAGTCTTTGGAACATCGATTAATCCTGCTTTTGGTAATGTGGAGGAAACTGCTATTATCATAACAATAGCTGACATTTATGATTACAAAAAGGACAGGCATATTTCGACCTATAACAAGGATAGTTAAATAATAATTAAACATACCTTTATGCAAATAAAACTTGCTAAATTTGTAATAAGCAATACGGACTACCGTAAATGCCCCCCTCCCGAGATGCCTGAGTTTGCATTCATTGGGAGGTCCAATGTGGGGAAATCATCTCTTATTAACACTCTTGTTTCAAGAAAAAACCTGGCAAAGACATCAGGAACTCCGGGTAAAACTCAACTTATAAATCATTTTCTGATCAATGATGAGTGGTATCTTGTTGATTTGCCGGGATACGGTTATGCTAAAACATCAAAATCGAACCGTGCAAGCTGGGAGAAGATGATTTCAACCTATCTGCTGAATCGTGAGAATCTTATCAGTACATTTATATTAATAGATGCAAGGCTGGAGCCTCAAAAGGTGGATAAAGAGTTCATGACCTGGATGGGAGAGAATAATCTGTCGTTTGTGATTGCATTTACAAAAACAGATAAGATTACAAAGACAAAACTTGCAGGCAATATTAAACTATGGAAAGAATTCCTCCAGATATATTGGGAGGAGCTGCCTCTGTCAATCCTGACTTCTTCAAAAACAAAATTGGGAAAAGAAGACATTTTGGAGGTTCTTGAGAAGATGATGGATCTATAATGAAATTTAAAGCTCAAATTCCAAAGCTCAAAATCCAAATAAATATAAAATTTCAAAGAAGAAAATTCAAAAGTTAAAAGACGTTTTAAACATTGGGTATTGATATTTGGTTGTTTATTTGAGTTTTGAATTTTGGGTTTTAAAACTATTGTTTTCCCCTTTTTTGATCACCCAATCTCAAATACGTCAGTTTTCTCCAAACCCACTCCAGCGGTCCAAAGCGGAATTTTTGCAGCCATGTCTTACTGATAATTATTTGAATGACGAACACAACTACAGCAAAGATTACGAGTTGCCACGGCTGAAAACTTCCAAACTTACCGAAACCGTAGGAATACATTATTGTAGTGAAAATTACGGTTTGCATAAGGTAGTTTGTAAGTGCTGTCCTTCCGATATATTTTAGCGGATTCAGAATGTTCCTGAAAAACCTGACCTGCGATAAGATTAAAATCAGAAGAATATAGCTGAGCCCGAGAAATATATTTGTAATCTCGAATATACCCATATAAACAGCAAGATAAAATGGACTTGTCTCCGGGTCTGCCAAAGCATTTACAATGCTATCAGTAAACAGAGTTGCAACTATCCCGATTGAAAACAGAACAACGAAAACAACAAAATATTTGGCTTTTGAAGAATTTATCCTATCCAGAAATTTGTATTTATAGAATAAATAACCAAAGATGAACAGAGACAAAACTTTGGGTGCATAATAGATCAGGTTTATGTTTCTAAAGGCTATAAATTCAGTTAATCTGAGCTTGAGAATCTCAAAATATGATCCTCCGGAATAAATGCTGATAACTTCGGGCATTTTAATATCTGTAACCGAACTTAGTGCATCGGGCAGATTTGTGTATAAACTTTGAAGTGCAATATATATTATGGGAAAAAAGTATATGAAGATACTTAAAAACAGCAATAATCCTGACCGCAGCTTTCTTGAGAATAACAAAACTATCCCCATTAATGAATAGGATAATAAAATATCTCCTGCCCAGAAAAATACAATATGGATTATCCCGAACATCGTAAG
>JAOZOC010000611.1 GCA_029933495.1 Bacteroidales bacterium | reverse complement strand
ATTCATTATCAATAGCCCTACCATAAAAAAAGCAGGCAAACACCGAAGCATTCACCTGCCAAATTACCAGAAACTAACCTGGAAAGAGTGCAAAATAAGAGAACTAATTAAGTAACACTGCCTTTTTAATTCCTAATACAGTATCATTTGCTTTAAACCGGAGGTAATAAATACCAGGCTGTCTTTGTTGTGCATTCCATTTTACTTCATTCCTTCCGGCGTTTAGTGTTTCCTGCACTATTGTTTCTACAAATCTGCCATCCATACCATAAACTTCAATCGATATGTTTGTAGTCTGTGGCAGATTAAATCCGATAGTGGTCGTTCCTCTGAAAGGGTTCGGATAGTTTGATACAGCATAGTCATTGATAAAATCGCTATTTCTTTCGTTAATACCTGTTGTTATATCCAATATGGCTTCAGTTGCAAATACTGGTGGCAGGTTATCAGGCTGTTCAGGAATGAAGGGGATTCCATCTCCATCAGAATCATCACCTGCTTCGCCAGAAGCAAAACCTTCAGACAGTTGCATAGCATTGGCAACTTTTTTGAAGAAACGAGTGTAAATTGCCGGAGCATCATCGTATCCACCGACAAGATTAGCTTCTCTGAGCGCGCCTGTAATAATTGCAAAGTTTGCCGGAGTGTATGTTGCCTGATTATTCCCGAGTTCGGTTTTAAAAGCCATCAATGAGGCCGAATAGTAATTGTCTCTCAGGAACATATAGGCTTCGTTGGCAGCATCAAGATACATATTGTCAGAAGTCAGTACGTAAGCAGCGTAAAGTCCGCGGGCAGCAGCAGCCTGTGAAACAGCCAGTTTACTTTGGTTATCGTGACCTGTTCCTATTACATAAGAATTGTAGAATCCACCTGAATTATCTTTCAGATTATTAATAATAAATGATGCCTGTGCATTTACAGATGAAACAGCCATTGCCTCAAGCGGTGTCCCTGCAAATTCTTCCGCCATCTTTGCAAGAACCATTGTAATGTAACCCGCATTTACAGTTGATATTTGATTTCCGGGCTGAGGCATTCCTCCGTTCAGGATTGATTCGTCCACAAAAGTTCCCATTTCACCGTTAAAATGCATTGCCATAAGATTCATAAAAATAACCTTGCTTGTACCCATCATTAGGTCAAAAGGTCCTGGCATCCCTGTTTGTGACATTGCTGCCGGGAAAGGGTCTCCGTCAAAAACGCTGTGGTAAGCAAGATGTGCCGGATCACTTGAATTATTCGGATCCATCATATTTTTAAAGCTTAGCGTTCCCCAAAGAAATGATAGTTGGTCAAACAGATCGCTTGTTGCATCAGTAACCGTAAAAGAGTCGGCTTTTGGCGGCAGACCGTCAAGAACCATTTCTTCGGTGACGGCAACTTTTGAAGTGAAGTATTGAATTCCGTTTGCCGGATCGTAGGTTGCCGGATCAACCATCCCAAGTTCTGTTCCGTCATAAGCTAAATTATGAATCATAAACATAACTTTGTTAATGGCTTCTGCTGTCAGTACCTGGCCAATAAAACCATCCGCATTGTTACCACCGAAATAGACATTATTATAAGGGTCGAAGTGGCCGTTTGCAGAGTCGGGGGTTATTGTTCCGTTAGGCTCGATTCCTTCATTAAGAGAATCGTGAAAGGCACCAAGCATATCCTGTGCCCAGAGATATTGCTTCATAAGAGTTTGTCCCATTGCTCCGGGGTTTAATGTTTTATCCATCAGACTGCGATCCCAGCGAAGTGAGGAAAAATCGTGCATGAAATTATCAGGATCAATTGGCTGTGGCAAGTGAGGGTCACCACTAATAAACTCCGCAAACTGAGGCCAGGGATGAGCAGGTGCCATCTGGTTGGCAAGCATACTGAAATGCATAATGGTTTTCATTAATTCATCATCCTCTTTAAAGCCGTTTGGAGTTCCTGTATAAGAACCATCAAAATCATCCGGTTCCATAGCTGCCATCATCATAATTACTGGTGCCCACATCATATGCAGCCCGATGCCCGAGCGTGATATAACTGTTCCCAACTGGTAACGCGAATACTCATAATTTTCAATTCCGAGAGTGTATGAAATTGAATCGGGTGAGTTTAAAACAAAGGGATCAAGCTCATCAAGGTCGTAACCGAGTGCCTCTGCAAAAGGTTCGCCGCTTTCGTTGATCTCATTGGCCAGAAGCATCTGATCACGGGTGTAATATACGTCCGTGTTTGTGATCTGTACCTGTGCTTGTGTTATAAGGCTGACAAACATAACAGCCATAATCAGAATAATAATTGTTTTTTTCATAATAGTGTCTCCTACTTTTTGTGAATAAATTTTTAAACTGCTGCAAAATTACATCGGCGGCAAAGGAAAGTCTGTCGGCTGGCCGACAAAAGGTTGTTTTATATTCGAAAAATGTTATAATTTAGCAATTACCCACTGGCGCAAGTCTGCCGGGTAGCCTTGCAGGCAGGGACTTGTGCCTGGGTA
>JAOZOC010000610.1 GCA_029933495.1 Bacteroidales bacterium | reverse complement strand
ATTTTCCAGAATAAACTTTCCGAAAGCCTCTTCAAGAAAACCAAAATATGATGGAGTAAATCCCCAGATATTCATCGAAACATCTTCTTCACCGGTAAGCTCCATATCAGAACCATCATTCAGTTTAGTTATAATTTTGTTGTTTATCCGCTCTATACTAGTCCGTTCAACAACTGTTTTCAAAAAGCTCTGCTCATCAGTTTCGCAGACACCACGAGAAACATAGCCATTTTCAGACAGCGTATATTTTAGTTTATATCCAACCATGCAAAAGTTAGGATGAGATTCATTTATATCAGCCTCATTCATATAGTCTGCGATCATCTGATAGGCAGAAGGCCCGTAAAAGTCATCGGCATTAATAACCACAAAAGGCTCCTTAATAATATTTTTGGCAACGAGCACTGCATGGCCTGTTCCCCACGGCTTTGTACGCTCATCAGAAATTTCAATTCCTTCGGGTACATTATCAATCTCCTGAAAGACATATTCCACTTCAATTTTTCCGGCTAACTTGCTGTTGAAACTCTCTTTAAAAGCATCTGCAAAACTTTCTCTAATCACAAAAACGACCTTTCCATAACCTGCTCTTATTGCATCAAAGATAGAATAGTCAATTATTGATTCTCCGTTTGGCCCAACAGGATCAACCTGTTTAAGCCCTCCGTAACGGCTTCCCATTCCGGCCGCCAGGATTAAAAGTGTTGGTTTCATATTTTATTATTTTTTATCCGAATTAAAATTATTTTCATTAAGCCCTTTTCCCAATCTTATGTCCTTTGGTTGCAAAAAACAGAATAAACAGATAGCAGGGGACCAATATCCAGTAAGCCTGCTTGCTTCCTATTGAGTCTAGCCCCGACAAATAGCCATAAGCCAATGGAATTAATGCACCTCCAGCAATAGCCATAACCAGCAAAGCCGATCCTTTCTTAATAAACCTACCCAAACCGTCGATGGCAAGAGGCCATATAGCAGGCCACATTATTGAGTTTGCAAATCCAAGTGCTGCAATAAACAAAATTGAAGCATATCCATCTGTAAGAGTTGCTATTACCGTAAAAATCACCCCAAGAATTGCAAAGAATGTTAGTGCCTTCTGCTGCGAAATATATTTAGGTATTGCAATTATCCCAACAAAATATCCTACAATCATGCCAACAAGAGTAAAAGAGGAGAAAAACTTAGCTTCGGCCAAATCAAAACCAAGTGAATTTCCATAAGCGATAAGTGTATCAACAGCAACCACCTCAGCGCCCACATAAACAAAAATTGTAAGTACGCCAACCCATAAATATGGGAACTGAAAAATGCTGGTTCTTTTCACATCATCACTTTCACCTTCATCTTCCTCTTCGGTATTGATATCAGGCAGAGCAGAATAACGTATCATAACAGCCAGCAATCCCAAAACAACAGCCATCACCACATAGGGCATTATTACTTTTGAAGATAGGATATCCAACTCAGCCGCTTTGGCAACTTCATCCATTGTAGCAATCTGTTCTGTAATCTTATCAATACCATCAAGGACAATAGCCCCGAGAATGATCGGGCTTAATATTCCTGCAAACTTATTTGCAACACCCATTATGCTTATCCTTTTCGCAGCACTTTCAATGGGTCCCAGGATTGTCACATAAGGATTTGAAGCTGTTTGCAGAATGGCAAGACCTGTTCCCTGAACAAAAAGTCCGAGGAGGAACCACCAGTAGGTTCTTGTCATTGCGGCCGGAACAAAGATAAGCGCACCAACCGCCATAATAACAAGACCAAGAGACATTCCATTTTTGAAGCCCGTTTTTTCCAAAACTTTTGAAGATGGTAATGCCATTACAAAATAAGAAATGTAAAAGGCAAAAGTAACCAGGTAAGATTCAAAAGAGGTAAGCTCGCAGGCTATCCTCAGATAAGGTATCAGCGTGGCATTTAGCCAGGTTACAAATCCGAAGATAAAAAATAAAACTCCGATAATGATGATAGGAATTACATACTCCTTTTTTCTGTTGGATATTGAATCAGTCATATTTTTGTTTTTAAGATGAAGGAGCAAAGATATTGTTAAATTTGAATTTGGGATAATAATAAAATTCAAAAGTTTATAACATCTGTGATTTCTCTGGATTCCTATAAAAACTCTGGATCAGATTGGCGTTGTCAGCCTGACACAACCACCAGGAGGCAGGGGTGATAAACATCGGTTTAAGGTTATTTAATGTTTTTGATTTATTTTTAAAGAATGATATTTATAAATAATAAATACTAAAAACAGTTCCCATAAAATATCGGTACAGGGCATTTAATAACTCTGTATTTAATTAAATTTCATACAAATATAAGCCTTATTGAATTCATTGTGTTAAAATTTTTATTAGAAATAACTTGACAAATCAGGCAAAATTTCATATATTGCGCCAGTTGATATTGGATATAAATATCTTTGTTCAGGACCAAATAAAATTAAACAATAAAAATTTACATTAT
>JAOZOC010000609.1:792-2495 GCA_029933495.1 Bacteroidales bacterium | reverse complement strand
CCTTCGTCGCCGGGTGTAACTCCATAAATTATCAATGTGTCATCCGTTGCACCGATAACGGGGTTAGTAAATTGATACCATTGATATCCGGTCAGATCGTCACTTTCGGCAGAGACCGTAAACATAACCGTATCACCCTCAACCGCCTCCACATCCTGCGGGTTGGACAATATTTCAGGCTCATCACATATCTCCGTCAATGCACTGTAGCGTGGATGACTGCCGTTTTCACCGTTAAAGTCAAGAATTTTTTCATAAATACCTGTTGCGGGATCAAATTCAAATATAACTCCGAGGTAGAATGCTCCCCCGTTTGTTGTCATTCCGTAAAATTTACCGTTTGATGCAATCATGAGGCTTCCGGTGGGATTAGCTCCGTCGGTGCCGGTAAAATTATGAACTATTTCAACGGAGTTTGTAGATTTTAGAAACTTGAAAATCGTTCCGGTTGCGTTTTCGCCTCCGTTTTGGGTCATTGCATAAAAAACACCATCTTCCGTTTCAATTAGCTCGCCTACCGGATTGGAGGTCGTGGAACTTGAAAAATCATATAGTTCAATATACTCTTCATCTGCAATATTGAACTTAAATATAATCCCGCTTGAATCTGCTCCGCTGTATGCAGCAAGCCCGTACAATTTACCATCGGATCCTAAGGTAAGGCTGTTTTCAAAAGGTTTGGGCTTGTTGGGTCCATAATTATTTAAAACAGTCCCTGAGCTAAAAGAGACAGGATCAAATTCAAATATTTTAAAAGGATTACTTCCCCAGGGGATTCTCATGCCATAAAGCTTCCCGTTATCGGCTAATGTCATATGTCCTGTTCCAAGTCCGTATGGAGTATCGACTACCTTTCCCAAATCAATGTTAAATACTCTTATTCTATCTTGATCGGACATATTTGAAAAATAAAAAAGCTTATTATCATAAACAGACAAACTGCCTGAAACATTATGAAAAGCATCAACAACAACATTACTATTCTCCTGATTATCACCAATTAACAAAAGAGTGCTATAATTAAAATTCTCATCAAGATTATCTGATAACACATAAATATTTTCGTCTTTATAGATTGGAGTTCCCTGTATCCCTTGATCAGAATTACCACTAAAGTCATTTATTTTCGTAACTAAAGATGTTTCAGGATCAAAAACTAAAAGTGCACCTTTCCCATAAGCAGCCCATCCGGTTGATACGCTGATAATTTCCGAATTTGAACATCTAAAAAACTCACCCGTAGGCCAGGAACCGGTATTTATATCAAAGTCACATACAAAACTTAATTCTTCAGTATTCACATTATATGAAAAAATTCGTCCATAATTACTACAACATGTTGTTGCTCCATATAAAATCCCATCTTCCAGCTCAACAATGTTTTGATATGGTTTACCAGCATCATAATCAAAATTAAACTTTACCGAATAAACACTATTAATATAATCATATTCAAAAACTACCCCGGAGTAATTTGAACCTCCACTATAAGTAATTCCATATAATTTACCATTTATTGGTTCGACCAGTTTGGTCATTGCCCAACTTCCCGTACTATCAATAGAGTCGTATAATTTTGTTAAAGCATTTGTCTCTGGATCGAACTCAAAAATTATCCCGTCACCATTTATTCCGCCAAGGTAAGTTGTTCCATACAACTTTCCGTTATTCGCTAAAAAAAATCCGCTTTTGTTACTTCCATC
>JAOZOC010000609.1:0-782 GCA_029933495.1 Bacteroidales bacterium | reverse complement strand
TCCATCACCAGGATTAAAATAATTCAAAACATCATATTCTTTTGATAAAATATTAAAAACATAAACAACACCCGGGCCTATACCATAAGCACTATATGTTACACCATATAATAAACTGTCATTTAAAAGTATAATAGTTCCCTGTGGTTTCATTCCGGTCGAATCTTCAAAATTATACAGAATTTCATATTCATTGTTTTCCAGTGAGTATTTATAAATTACGCCCGTATTATTCAAGCCTCCCAAATTATTTGTTCCATACAAAGCATTTGTTACCGAATCATAAATCAATCCTTTTGCAAATGAACCTGTTGAATTATCAAAATTAACCAGAACGGAATACTGATTACTGACAGGGTCATACTCAACAAGTTCTCCACTCGACCAGAACGAGCTTAAACAATAAACTTTATCATTTGCATTAACAAAACCATACCAATAGTTCGTTTTTATACTTGGAAATGAATTTAAAATCTCAAACTCATTCTCACTAAAATTGTACTTGAAAATTTCACCATTTTCATTAGGGCCTCCTTCGGATGTAGCTCCCACAAGCATCTGGGAATATGAATTTATTGAAAGAAATATCCACACTAAAAGAAATAAAACTTTTTTCATATCTGAACGATTTAATGGTTTACATATCAGAAATATTGACAGGTTTAAAATAAAAATACCAGTTTTTGAAAAATATTGTTTCGCAAATATAAAAATAAAATTACGGATTTCAAAATAAAATCAGTTTTCGGTAGGATAAATTCAGTTAACGGTTTTCAGAAATT
>JAOZOC010000091.1 GCA_029933495.1 Bacteroidales bacterium | reverse complement strand
CAACCATCCCTCCTGGTTAAAATAGTCAGGTCCGTCAGGCTGTGCACCAAAGATAAAGGCCATCCCAGGAGCATCCATACCCCAGTTATTTCCCATTGCACCAGGTTTCGGCATAAAACCGGGAAGGTTTGTTCCATCGTTCGTAGAATATTGTCCGGTGACCTTTTTAACACTCATCAGTATTTTAAAAAACGTTTCATAGACTATTTTCCCATAGTTTACTCTCGGTTTTGTCTTGGTTGTATCAGCAGAATTTTTCTTCCCCTTGTTCTTATTATTCTTTTTACCCTGATTTTTATTTCTCGGAGGTTTATTTATGTCTTTCAGAAACTTAGACTTATTATACAATTTATTAAAATCTGCATTCCCGTTAAGGCTTATATTTACATTATTTGCAACCTGGTTTCCAAGTTCCTGCTGAAACTGAATAGGTGAAGCTGTCCAGTTGTACGTAACAGTATATGATGCCTGTGCGTTTACCCAATCAAGCATCGGGAATTTATTAATGGGAATACTGTAATTGATAGTTACATTTTGAGTATAATTCTTTTTTGTACCCCCCGATTTAAGCTGATCAGAAACTAATTTTTGTTTTTCGTCAGGCATAATTTCAACATATTCATCATCCAGCTCACCTTCCCAATACTCTTTATTTGAGCCGGGATACTCCTTTATAAATGATTGAGAATTTGCATTAAAAGAAAACGTCAGGGATTTTGCCAAATCAAATTTCAAATCGTAACGTCTGTTCCAGTCCCAGGTTTTATTGTATGTAGCAAATGTCTTAACATCTCCAAATGATTTATCACGAAGCTTTCTTGTACTGTACATTCTATTCATATCAGTCCGGAACGAAAACATTTTTGGCATAAAATAGAAGTTGAAATCTTTTATAAGCAGGAGGGCTTTATTTTTTGAGATAAATCCAATTTTCTCAAATGGCCGGACATTCTTTGGGTTTGTATTAAAATTATATCCCAGACCACCCATGTAATTCTGATTCAGGTCATACTCAATATCAGTATTGCGGTGATAAAGCTCAGAATAAGAATAGGAAACGTCAAAATTCTCAATATCATAGATATGCGATTTTTTTTGCGCACCAACCTTATCTTTCCTGACGTTCATGAAGTTAATATTCTTTCTTTGAGTATAATCAACAGTCATCTTTTTGATAGAATCCTGCTGTTCTTTCAAATCATAAGAGTCTAGTACCTCATCAAGCTTCAGGTCAGGATCAAGAGGATTAAAAGTTGGGTTGATACGCATTTCACCATAGTCAAAATGCATCGGTATCCTTACTCCAGCCTTTTCTGGAAAAAATTTACCAAGTTCAAGATTTGTGGCAATATCAAAACTGCTTTGTGCATTAAGATCTATCTCAGTAATTTTTTGGTCAAGGCTGGCAAACCAGGCTGACTTATATGTTCCTGACACTGAAAGATTTCCCAGATCAGCCAGATTCATAGTTACTCTTCCGGTTGTGGCCCATCCTGTACTCTTATTAAAGTTTGTAAGCCTGAGCTCATTAACCCATATAATAGCACTTCTTGGACTTCCGGGATCATTCGGATCATTGAGTTTGATAGGGTTCCTGATGCCTATCATTATAACCTCAACATTACTAATGCTTGGCGACCCCATTACTGAAACCTTATTCTCTCCGTCATATCCAACATAAGGAATAGAGAGGCTAACATTAGACCCAGGCTCCCGCATTGCAGTGTTTCGTCGAAGTTTAAACTGAACAAGCCTGTCCAGATCAATATCCAGTTCATTTGATTCAGGCCAGATAGCTACAGGATCGCTTGTTGACCAGTCTGTAAAATCAAGGGGCACTTCATATTCATAGTAATTCTGTGTAAAATCGGCTCCAATCCTGATAAAAACGGTCAGGTCACCAGGTTTATAGGCAATATTCGATGTATTTGGATCCTCCTTTTGCTCAGCATGAACAAACATCTGCAATCTCTTGAACTGTCGAAAATCAAAATCAGTTGTTTTATAAACTGCCGCCACATCACCATCAACAAGATCGGTAACTGTTAATTCCATCGACTGCTCATTTAACTGTCTGAGGTCTGTGGTTCCCACTACCGTTTGCCTTTCAATGCCCGGAGGCATAACATAAGGTATCGGTGATCTGCCGGAATTTTCTTCAATATTTACAGCAGAAATATCAAAGGTTGTAGCATTTGAACTACTGTTCGGGATATATTCTCCAGGTGCCAACAGGTCTTCGCTAGAGGGGTAGATTCGCCACTGCTCTCTAACAAGGTCTAAAGAAGCAAACCTCAAAACAACAGGCTCGGAAAAACCCTGAAGAAACATACGCATAAACCGAATGGATTTAAAGTCATCAATCCCACCGACAACCTTATCCGGATTTCTAATAGGAATTTTAAACTGATACCATTTCACCGTTGTTATTTCACCATTGGGCAATCTTATTCCGGCTGCTTCATTAATATCTGTAATATAATTCTCGCCCACCTTCATATGTGCAGGGTTTATTTTAATATGATATTGAAAATAACGCTCCCCTTCACTTAAAGTATTGTCATCATTAATATCCTCCATATTAGGCTGTCTTGTATTGCCATCGTAGGCACCTGTTCCTGTATTCTCAGGGGAGTTCCCTTCAATACCGTTATATTTTTTGTACCGTTCCAAAACACTACTGTATTTGGGGTCGTTATCATAATCTTCACCTCTGTAATTGTGATAGTTATCAGAAGAGGGATCGTTGAATGCTGACTGGTATGCAACAGAGTTCTCACCATAAAGACTTGCAACATAATCGAGATAGGGATATTTTTTATCTGAAGTGGATTGTTCCGAAAAGAAACTCCTTTCATCAATATCTCTAAGACCGTCATAACCAACATCCTGATATTCACGGGCACCAGCATCATTTGAAAAGGACTGCACCAGATTAAGTTTGTTTGGAACACGCCCCCAAATAGTTGTGTCAAAATCATCTATAGTGGGATTTGCAATAGTTGGTAACCCGTTTTCGTAGGCTTTTCTTGAGTCTTTCAAAATATCTTCTGAAATATCCCCAAGGTTTATATAGAGGTTCCCCCCCATCATATTTACATTTGGGGTTCCATCAGCAAAAGGATCCATTACCCAAAACTTAATGTATGAAATGTTTGCAGCCTCAAAATCGGAAGTTTCTATTTGTCTCATTATCCCTCCCCAGCGTGTTTGTGGATCAAGAAGATATCCGGAATCACTAATACCAGTTGAAACACCAGATGGCTGATTGTCGTAGTTGTAAGGTCCTTTTTCAGAAGGATAATATGCAAGGTTCAACACTCCGATATTTGTCGGATCACCATTGCGGACGTCTTTGTTCGGATAAACTTCTGTCTCAAGCACCTGTCTGACAAAATGATCTGAGACATCATCGTTTGTAATGTTGGGAGGCCTTAGATTGCTATTTCTGTCGTAAAATACTGTCGGATCTATTGTGTACCAGGCAAGTTTTGCCCTGTTAAAACCATAACTCACATCCAGATTGCTGGCTTCGGGAAAGAGTTCAGATTGATTTTGCGGTGTACTTGCAACGAACCATGTTCCGAAATTCCTAAGGTCAATCTTCGACTCAGAGCCTTCAAAATCATCAATATATGAATTACCGGTTTTTCCAACCTGCTTTGAATGGCCGGGAATAAAATGTGCAAACTCTCCATCAACAGCAATTGTTGAAGTTGCAGAAGTACTGATAAACGGCAATGCATCAACAAGTTTTGTAATGAACCTCGACTCTGTCTGATATCTGTAATCAAGACCCCACATTGTATTTGAGATGGGCTCATCGCCATAATTAACCTTTCCGGTGAAGGGTTTTTCATGAAGATTTAAGATTGTTCCTCCAAGATGAAAGTCACGGCTCAGATCAAAATCAACATGTGCTCCCATAAGACGTTTAGTCTGAATACTGAACATAGTATTGCTTTCGAGTTTCACATTAATTGGTGTTCCAGAGTTAAGGATGCCCTCATTAATAATTCTGACCCGTCCAAGAGTATAATCAACAGTATAATCCACATTTTCAACAAGAGGAACGCCCCCGGCAGTAACCGTCACAGAACCCTGAGGTACATTCATTGCATTAAGCGAAATTTCAGAACCTGACTGCGATTTATAGTAACCTGATATAAGATATTTATTCTTATCAGCATATTGCTGGGCGCCTGTTTTGGTCATTGTATAAAGCGAGTCGTAACAATATTTATCAGCATATTCAGGCGTACCTTCATCAATAAACTTTTGCCGCAAGTAACTTCCAAACGGCTCGGTTACCGGGAAAAAGATCCGTCCGTTTGATGAATTTATCAATCCACCTTGTGTTGCTGCATTATCAATAAAGTCGAAAACTCCATCTGCCGGTGGATTATTCTGCTGGTTGAGTTTATCAAGATTAAATATCTGTATTAACGGCTGACCGCTAAAAGGGCCTTCAACGAAATAGCCTGTTGGAACACCATCTTCATCACCTGAGTAGAGAATGTTAAGGGTGAAATCATCTCTGTTAACCTGATATGCACTCAACGAATAAACATTTTTCATCATCAGGTCCCATCTTGGGTTCTTTGTATCAACGTAGGTACTCTTTAATAACTTAACAATAAGAGCCGACTGACCTATGATACCTTCATCTGAAAAATCACCAACCTGAAAAACTGTTGAATCCTGTCCAATTAGTTTATACTGAAATGCAACAGCAAGAGTCTGATCCGAGTTTAATGTTGTATTTAGCGAGATAAAACCAAGCATATTATTAACAGTATACTCTGAAGTATTTAGCTTACGGGCAAGTTCTATTTTGTCAAAATCCTCTCCCGGGACAAACCCCTGACTGACAAGATAATTAGTAGCATTATTAATATCCCGTACCTGGGTAGTATCAATAACCGAAAATAAATTATTTGAACTATTATCAGGGAAAATGGCAGAAGGATTTGGTGAAGGCGAAATCTTTGCCGTGTTATATATTCTTTCATGCTCCCCCAGGTCATTAAAGGCAACAATATTTCTGTTATTCGTAACAGCTGCACCAACATTTGTAATCCAGACTTCAATCTTAGTTATTGTTATTCCTGACCTGACTAAAGGCAAGTCAGACAGTGCTTCCTCATAATTCTTTCCTCCAAAGAAATGGCCAAGGAAAAAGTGCCTGTTTTCTTCGTATTCATCGGCTTTAAACAGGAAATCATTTCTTTGAGCACCACCTTGTACTGTAATCGTAGAGGTCTCGCTTTGCTGTTCCGAAAAGATAGCCGTTACCGTTGTTCTTCCAAATCTTAGTTTCGATTTAATTCCGAAAAGACTCTGACTTCCTGTAATAAGAGTACTGTTGAGAGGTAAACTAACATCCCCGGCCTCCACAAGTTGAATTATCTCATCTTCGTCACCCTCATACCTCAGGTTCAGTTTATTCTCAAAATTAAAAGTCGCTTCAGTATTATATGTTGTTTTGAATTCAATTTTATCACCTATCTTGGCGACAACGTTCATCTGTATTTTTTCATTAAAATCAAAGTTTGTCTGGCTACGTTGCTTAACCGGAATAGTAGGGTCATCACGTGAATTGCTGAGCACACCGAATGTCAGTTCAACGGAACCAGACGGACGAATATCAATGGTATTTCCACCAAAAATTTTATCAAATGCTTTTCCGCCAATATATATTTCCGGGATTATACCACCCCTGTTACCAACACCCGCTGCGGTTGCCCTTTCCTTCCAGTAATCATCCACTGCATTCTGCATTTCATAATCCCTGTATTCTTCAAGAGTCATATAGGTTGGAGGCCTGAAATCAATATCACCGATTTTATGTCTTAAAACATAAAGTCCTGTTGTAGGATCATATTCAACATCCGACTTGACACTTGAAGGGAGATTCAAAAGCATCGGATCTGAATTTTCTTTGCCGGTATATGGAAATCCCTCATCCTCGAGAGGGTAAATAAGGTCAACGTGTTTTGTTGTATCCCCTGTTTCTGTGCTGTCAGGAGGGAAAATAAATTTATTCAGGGTATAATGGTTGTTAGCTAAGTACTTATTATCCCATGAATTACTATATCCCACGGAAAAAATCAGTACCAGAAAAGCAATAATAAAACAATATCGAAATATCCGCTCCAAACAAAAACCTTATTTACAATATTTTTAACGCTTCTTTAATTAATGTTTCAACAGGAACATCGGTTCCCAGTTTACTAAATACTTTGTTGAGTGCCTTTTCTGCAATAGCTTTGTTAAATCCTAAAACAGTCAATCCTGATAACGCCTCATCTTTATTAGTATTGTGTATTTCGCCAATAAATCCTGCTGAAATTCCATCTTTTTCCAGCTTATCTTTAAGGTCAATAATAATACGCTGCGCCGATTTTGCCCCAATACCTTTCACCGACTGTAATACAGCCGGATTATTATTAATTATTGCATCAAGCAGTTTCTCTGTCGGTAACGACGACAACATAAGCAAAGCTGTTGCACTTCCAACACCTGAAACTGAAATCAACTGACGGAAAAGCTGCCGCTCTGCCTCATCGGCAAAACCATACAATACAAAGCCAACAGGTGTAGTCGCCTCATTCTTTATCGAAAAATGAGTATGAAGTTTAAAATGCTTCTTGTCCTTAAGTTTTGTAAATGTATTTAAGGATATGTTAATTATATATCCTATCCCGTTGCAATCCAATACAACATAAGCCGGGTTCTTTTCTACAAGTTCTCCTTTTATGTATGAATACATATTGCTTTTTATTATTCTATTTTCAGATTCTACTTAGTAATAAAACAGGCTGCTAAAATAATTATTAAATTGAATGGTCTTGTCTTTATTTTAATAATTTGCTTTCTGCGAACAACAATATCTCATTAGAATATGACAAACATATAGAAATAAAGTCTGCTGTTTTACTAACAAAAAATATAAAACCATAACAGCTAAAAAAATATATTGGTTTTATCTTTTTTATACTAAAAGGTTTAGTAGTTTTGCGCTTTGTTATTTTGTTCACAATAAAAATATAAAGTGATGGACAGTTTATTTAGAAAAGACGCATTAAATTACCATGCGCAGGGCAGACCCGGTAAAATTGAGGTTATCCCTACAAAACCATATTCAACACAGAGGGACTTATCTCTTGCTTATTCTCCCGGAGTAGCGGATCCTTGTCTGGCAATAAAAGATAATCCTGATGATGTGTATAAATACACAGCTAAAGGAAATTTGGTGGCAGTAATATCTAACGGGACTGCGGTTCTCGGACTTGGAGATATTGGACCTGAGGCAGGTAAACCTGTTATGGAAGGTAAAGGATTGTTATTTAAAGTTTTTGCTGATATCGATGTTTTCGATATTGAAGTAAATGAAAAGAATATTGACAAATTTGTTGATACAGTAGTAGCTATTGCTCCAACTTTTGGTGGTATTAACCTTGAAGATATTAAAGCTCCTGAATGCTTTGAAATAGAAGAGAGGGTTAAGGCAGCAGTTGACATTCCGGTAATGCATGATGATCAGCATGGTACTGCGATAATTTCTTCGGCCGGACTATTAAATGCTCTTGAGATAAATGGTAAAAAAATAGAAGAGATTAAAGTTGTAGTTAATGGGGCAGGTGCAGCATCAGTTGCATGTACAAAATTGTATATGAAGCTGGGCGTTAAGAAAGAGAATATTGTAATGCTTGACAGTCGTGGGGTGATACATGTTGACAGAACAGATCTTAACTCAGTGAAAAAACAGTTTACTACCAGCAAGCCGGTTCATACTCTTGAAGAGGCTATGGTTGGAGCCGACATGTTTCTTGGTTTGTCTGTTGCGGGTGTTCTTAATAAAGATATGGTTAAATCAATGGCAAAAGAGCCAATAATTTTTGCACTGGCTAATCCAAATCCTGAAATTTCATATGAAGATGCTGCTGAAGCAAGAGATGATATGATTATGGGAACGGGTCGTTCTGATTATGCGAACCAGATAAATAATGTACTCGGGTTTCCTTTTATTTTCAGGGGAGCACTTGATGTAAGGGCTACAGCCATTAATGATGAGATGAAACTTGCGGCTTCAAAGGCTTTGGCTGACCTTGCCAAGCAACCCGTCCCGGAAGAGGTAAATATTGCGTTTCACACAACAAATTTGAAATTCGGCAAAGAGTATATCATTCCTAAACCAACTGACCCGAGACTTATTGAGCATGTAGCTCCTGCCGTGGCTAAGGCTGCAATAGATTCGGGAGTTGCCAGAATAACTATCACTAACTGGAGTAAATACAGAGAGGATTTGAGAAAAAGGCTTGGTTTGAGCAATCCGATTATCAGGCAAATGAAAACAAGATCGAAACGTAATCCAAAACGTGTTGTATTTGCTGAAGCTGAAAATTACAAGATGCTTAAAGCTGCTGAAATTGCTATTAATGAAAAGCTGGCTATACCAATTCTTCTTGGAAATAAAAAGGTAATTAAAAATCTGATTCAAGAGAATGAACTTGAACTCGGGAATGTAGAAATTATAGATCCTAAAGCGAAATCAGAAAAAGTCAGGAGAAGAGAATTTGCTAATATTTACTGGAAAAAGAGACAGCGTAAGGGTGTTACTTTGACTTCTGCAATGGATTCTATGTTGCATAGAAATTTCTTTAGCCCGATGCTGGTTGAAGTCGGTTATGCCGATGCTATGATCTCAGGTCTGACACGCAATTACCCGGATACTCTGAGGCCTGCCCTTGAGATAATAGGAAAACGGGAAGGAGAAAAGATTGTTTCAGGAATGTATATTATCAGTACTAAAAAAGGGCCTTTTTTCCTGGCAGATTGTACTGTTAATAAAAATCCTACTATTGAGGAAATGGTAGAAATAACTTTGCAAACAGCTTATGCTATTAAACAGTTTAAGGTTGAACCGCGAGTAGCATTTGTATCATATTCAAATTTTGGTTCAAATAACGGGCGAATACCAGAAATGCAGAGGAAAGCAGTAGAAATTTTGCACAGGGAGCATCCCGAGCTTATTGTTGAGGGAGAGATGCAGGCAAATGTAGCACTGGATGCGGACATTTTGAGCGAAATATTTCCGTTTTCAAAACTATCCGGAAAAACTGCAAACACTCTTATATTTCCTTATTTAACGGCTGCTAATATTGCGTATAAGTTACTGCAAAGTGTTACAGATAACAGAATTATTGGCCCTATTATTAACGGAATGAACAAATCTGTGCACGTATTGCAGATTGGTAGTAGTGTTAACGAAATTGTTGATATGGTAATGATAGCTGTTATGGATGCACAGTGCGTTGAAAGTAGAGAGAATAATGAAAGTTGTCTCTAAACAGCTTATTTATAAAACATTCTAAACCTTGTTTTAAAAGTTTTTATATTTTTGTAAGCTGAAATTCAGAATTTTTATACTTAAATATATTACGATATGAAAAAAATAACAATTATTGGCGCCGGAAATGTTGGAGCCACTTGTGCTAATGTAATTGCGCATAAAGATTTGGCAAGAGAAGTAGTTCTTCTTGATATTAAAGAGGGTGTTGCTGAGGGAAAAGCTCTTGATATTTGGCAGACATCTTCAATTAATAATTATAACACCAAGGTTGTAGGAGTAACCAATGATTATCTTCGCACAAAAGGTTCGGGTGTTATTGTTATTACATCTGGAATTCCAAGAAAGCCCGGT
>JAOZOC010000608.1 GCA_029933495.1 Bacteroidales bacterium | reverse complement strand
TAAAGTCATCTAAATAACTTAGAGTCAAAGCATATTTAATACTGCTGATTGCCTGAGGTGTATTAGATTTGATGAGTTTGGGAAAATCTTCATTACAATTATATACAACCTGCTCAATAACCTGAAAACGATAATTATCATACTTGGAAATATTTTGAGGTGTGATATTTTTTTGCGAAAGTGCTGTTAAGATGATTGAAAAGTCTCCAAGTTTATCTATAATCAATTCTTTTATTTCTGCAAGTAATAAACGTAAAGATATACCTTCTACCGGATTGTTTTCTACAGATAACACTAATAACTCCAAGGCTTTATCTTGTTCAGCCTCCAATTGATATTCGCTGGAAATTTTTACATTTAATTTTGATAAATCTTTTGTTTTAACTTCTATATTTTTTTGATTAAATACAAAATCATGACCTTCATCATAAGGCCCTCTCCATGAGTTTAGAGTATCGTTTAAATGTGCCGAATCACTTTCAATGATTAAAGATTTCAATATAAATAATTCACCAAACAGTCCTTTGATAATATCTTGAGAAAGTTTATCTGATTTTTTATCATCAAAGAATTCACTCCATTTGTAGAACATTTGTATAAAAACTTTTGAGTATTCATCTACATCAGACATTAAGTATATGTGTTGATATATAGAGATGACAAGGTCGTTAAAAAGATCGAAATATGTATTGTCGGTTAATTCCAGTACTATATACTCAGTATCATTAAAATAACTAAGAGTTAGGTTTTTCTTGATTGATGTTTGAAAATCAACATTATGCTCTTTAGGCAGCTCCAGCAAGAGACATCTGTTAAGCTTTGAATTAATGCCTATGTTTATTTCAGGAATGGAAATACCACTGTCAAGTCTTGTAAATTCAAATTCACTATTCCCTGTATAATCAAGGTGTTTCCATATATATTCCAAATCAACTGTTGTCATATTCTAAAACCTCTATATAATTTTCAAAATCTTCGTTCTCTTCATCGCTTTCTTCTTCCTCTTGATGGAATATACTCTCTAAATAATTTCCACCAATACTGCTGTCAACTTCCGGAATTCCTATGGCATAGCCAATTAGAGGGATATTTGTATCTACTGTCTTTTTTAAGTTATTTAATTCAGGGACTTCTTTTTTATTATATTTGAAAACTGATTCCAGATCCATAAGATAAATAACTAATACTCCTTCCTCATCACTCATCATTTTACGGAATACCTTTTCAGGTACACCAGTGTTATCAACTTTTTTTTGAATTTCCTTCTCAGGAAGATCTTTATATTTACTTTTCAAATCTTTAAACAGTTGTGATTTAAACTCTTTGGTTGCTGATGTAATTTCTGATGGATCTAATCGAATTTGCATATCTTTCCCTCCCCCAAAAATATTGGAAGAACCACCACCGGCGGCAAATATATGATTGTTTAGCAGCTCATTTGCCCAACGAGTACCAGGTTTAAGGCCACTTCTGACAGCCTTGTGAATATCAAGCGATAACCCTGAATCACTGCTTTTCAATACAGAACCATCACCTTTGACTTTAATGACAACAGACCATTTTGTAAGCTTTCCTTTTTCATTGCATAATTTAATATATTGCTCTAATGTTGAAAAATAATTTTTCTCATCTTTGTCTGTAGGATCATAGAATGTATTTGGAAGCTTGAAAAATTGAAATAGATCATCTGTGCTCTTAGTTTGATATTCAAAGTAATCAGGTTTGCCTTTTGGGTCGTACTTGATTTCAAATTTACTTTTTAATTTACTAATATGTGAAGCCAAATATTTCCAGGAATTTTCAATTTTTCTTTTTTCTATATGAAATTTTGTTGTCTGAATGAGATGATCAGAATAAGACCAGTTAACTTCTCTGGTATTTTTTAAAATTGAAGGACGTGTTAATTTTAAAACACCAGGATGTTTCAATACCCGAAGAGCAAAATTATCAGGTGTATTCTCAGGATTACGATTCATTTCTATAAATTTCTGCTCTAAATCTTCAATGGTTATTGTTGTTTGATCAAACTTCAGTAGAGCATCTTTTGTTGCAAACAATTTACAACAATCAATGTATCCTGGTCGATATCCAAACCATCTGCCCATTTGCAGAAGGGTGTCTGAAAAATTTGTATTTCGTATAAAGTAATTGATTGTAAGACCCTCCAGAGTAAAGCCTCTGGATAATCTGTTACCCCCAATTGCAATATACTTTTTTTCACTGTCGTCGGGATAAATAAGAGAATCTTTTGTCTCACTGTTGATAGCTTTTACTTCCATATCACTAATGGCTTTAATCAATAACGGTTTGATTTCTCCAAAAGTTTTTGCCTGCAAGAAATCATCTTCATAATCATCAGGAAGATAATCCCAGATACTTTCCATTATGTATGCATAATGTTTGTACCAGATCTTTTCAAATTCAATGTAAACAGAGTTTTTGGAACTTGGAGAATCATTATTTAAATCATTGGTTAGCTTGTTGACATACTTTTGAACAAGATCTCTCGTAC
>JAOZOC010000607.1 GCA_029933495.1 Bacteroidales bacterium | reverse complement strand
ATTTTCCCTATAACTCTGGTAATCCAATATAAAAACCATATTCCGAAAAACCCAATGACAGAGATTTTTAACCAGAAAGATGACAAGGAGATATTTACTCCTTTACCTGTAATAGCTGCATATCCGAATTTTATTGCCAGTAAAATCAGTAACAGATATATAACAGGTCCGAGAAGGTGAAATGCGAATGCATCCCCAAAATGAAAATGTGAGGTAGAATAGAAAGAGCGTGTCAGCCCGCAACTGGGACAGCTATAGCCTGTCAATTCCTTAAATCCGCACTCGTTCAGTTTATTGTTATTGGGGTTGATAAAATATGAAACTGATAGCAGAGCCAGGATGATTAGTGAAAGACTTCCTCTGATAATCCTGCTGTCGCTGTTCATTTTTTAAATTTAATTTAATTGATACGTGCTACAAAAAGCAACCTGTATTTTAAAAATATTTCGGTGCTCCGCACCTTTCTTGTCATTTTGTTCTATTGCTATAAATGTTACGGTGCTCTGCACCTTAATTGCTGTTTTCCCTATTGCATAAATATTACAGGTGTAGTATTTTATTATGCTTATATCGAATGCCTTAGATTACACTTTTTTCCACAATATTATTATCAGATCTTTAATAGTGAATTTTGCAAACAAATAATTTTATAAACAGGGTGCAGAGCACCCATAATATTTATAGAAAAATAGCATCAATCAAACATTAGGTGCAGAGCACCGAAATATCATTCCCCACCTTTTATATCATTAAAAAAATCAAATAGATATTCATTTTTATATGCAATCTGAAATTTTTTGAGCATTTCGATATACTCTTCACTAAAAGTCTTCTTATGATGATGCTTTTCTTGATTCATTATGTATTTTGCAATTGTATCTATCTGTGAATGAGAATGTGTGAATGCTCCATATCCCTTTTGCCAGTTGAATTTAAAACTTGTAAACCTGTTTTCTTTTATAAAATGATCACTGGATGTCTTAATTTCCTCAACAAGAACAGGAATTTTTTGATTTAAATTATAGCCGATAAAAATATGGATGTGGTCTGGCATTGATCCAATAGCAATTAATTTATGACCATTGTTTTGGATGATGCCGGTTATATATTTTTCCAATTTATCTTTCCAGCTTTTTTGAATTAAAGCTTTTCGGTTTTTTACTGCAAATACAAGATGAAAATAAGCTTGGACATATGTATCTCCCATTGATTTTTATGGTTTTTATTACTGTGCTAAATTATAAATTTCTGTAATACCATTTGAAAAAGATTTCGGTGCACCTTTCTTGTCATTTTGTTCTATTGCTCCTAATTTACAGTTACCGCATCTTTGTTACCCTCACTTTCTTTTGGAAATAATGTAAATTCATCACCAAACTGCTCAAGATACCTGACACTTAATGCCCGGAATGTATAATAAACAGGAAGCAACAGAACCGTTCCTATGTAAGGTATAATCATTATCAGAAATCCTAAGCAACAGGTTATTAACCCAAAAGCAATAATGGCAGCTGCAGCCACGAGCCATAAGAATAAGATAAAAAGCCCGTAGAGTAAAAAATGAAACACATTACTTCTCAGCGTTGGCAGGAAAAAACTCCAGGCCTGGGTTGTCGTCAGGCGATGCTTGAACATTATGGGGACAATAAAGTCTTTTAAAAAAAGCGAAATGTAAGCAGTTATAATAGCCAGCAACCCAAACATCCCAACCAGTGAAAGAATCGTAAAAACTCTATCACTGAAAGAGAAATCATTCATATAAGCATTTTTAGCAAAGGTGAAACCATAAAAAATTATGAATATAGAAATGAAGAATACGATTGCACCAAAAACAAGTCGCCATAAAAAGAGTGAATCGCCCTCTTTTCTATACTCATTCCAGGGAATTTTAACATCATCTTTATCATAAACAACATTATGAAGAAACATAAACTGCCCTCTTGAACTGAGCCAGGTAAGAACAATAACAATTGCCATAATCAGCACAATCCCAAAAACAATAAGCCAGAGCCATAGTTGATGAGTTCCCAGCCAATCATAGGCTATCTGTGGGAAAGTAAAAACTTTATCAAAGTTAATCTTGTCATTATAATTTTTTCTGAATGAATTACTACCACCTCCACCTGATGAACCACTTACCAGATTTGCAAGAAATGCTGTAAAACCAATGGTGAACCATTTATCAAGGTTAAAAGGCTTTGAAAACAGAGACTGTTTCATTATGTTCCAGCCGTTTGACAGTACATCGAAGTATCTAATATCCATAAAGCATAAATTTAATTGGGTCAATAAAATGACGAAGGTACGGAATTATTATCTATTCGACGCAATGAACCAAGTGTGGTTACAATTAATAATAATAGATTCTAGAAAATATTATTCAAAAACTCTATAAACAAAGTAGGTTTTAGTGCAATGGTAAAAAGTAATCCGTAAACTGATCCGGTGAAGTGAGCATTATGACCGATATTGCCAATTGCTTTTTTCGACATATAGGCAGAATATACAAGATAG
>JAOZOC010000606.1 GCA_029933495.1 Bacteroidales bacterium | reverse complement strand
CGAAAAATACAATTGGATTATCGATCCGCTTGACGGCACTACAAACTTCATACACGGAGTTCCGCTTTATTCCATAAGTATTGCTTTGATGCAAAACAACGAAATTGTTTCCGGAGTGGTTTATGAGGTTAACCTAAAGGAATGTTTTTATGCCTGGCAGGGAAGTAAGGCTTTCTTAAACAGCCACGAAATAAATGTTTCAAAAGCAGAAACGATAAAAGACGGACTTTTTGCAACAGGCTTCCCATATCACGATTACAGTCGCCTTGATGATTATTTGGAAATATTTATCCACTTAATGAAAAACAGCCATGGAGTTCGCCGGCTTGGAACAGCTGCCGTTGATCTTGCTTATGTTGCCTGCGGCAGATATGAAGGTTTTTATGAATATGGGCTCCGTCCCTGGGATGTTGCAGCAGGCGAACTTATTGTTAGGCAAGCTGGTGGTGCTGTAAGCGATTTTACTGGCAACAATAATCATGTTTTCGGAAAAGAGATTGTTGCTACAAATAAAAGTATATTCGGGGAATTCCTTGAATTGACAAAAGGGCATTTTAAAAAATAATACTTAACAGGCTAATTGTATTAAAATGAAAACAAATAGTAAGAGATCAAGAGCTTCGATAAAAGATACACCAGGGCGAAGTCTTGCAAAAGCTGTGAGTTGGAGGATTATTGCTTCTTTGACGACTTTTCTGATAACATTTGTTATTTTTCGCCAAAAAATTAGTGGACCGTACAAACAAATTCTTGAAGCGTCTGCGTTAGTTCTTGTTTTCGATGTAGTGATAAAAATAGTTATTTATTATTTTCACGAACGTCTATGGACAAATATTCGTTGGGGAAGATTCTGGCAAAAAAAAGCCTGGAGGAAAATGTACAGGGATATGCATAATTAATAATTAAATTTCTTTTCGTCAAAATAATGGATAAAATTTACACATTTATGATAAATTATAAAATATTACCAATAGTAACACTGATATTCATCTGTTTTACATCTTTGAATCTGGTAGCTCAAAGTGACACATCCAAACTTTACAAAGTCTATCAGTATAATATTGATGAAGAGATTGCACCTCCTGTCTGGAGGAAGACTCAAGAGGCCTTTAATGAGGCCCGTGAAGTTAATGCTGACATAGTCCTGATACATATGAACACCTATGGCGGATTACTAGATGCAGCCGACTCAATCCGGACAAAAATATTAAAATCAGAAATACCTGTTTATGTGTTTATTGACAATAATGCTGCCTCAGCCGGGGCTCTTATCTCAATTGCCTGTGACAGGATTTATATGGTTCCGGGTGCAAACATTGGAGCTGCAACCGTTGTTGACCAGTCGGGAAAGCCGTTGCCCGACAAATATCAGTCGTATATGCGTTCGATGATGCGCTCAACAGCAGAAGCTTCAGGACGTGATCCGCAAATTGCCCAGGCTATGGTTGACCCTAAAATCTATGTTGAAGGAATTAGCGACACTGGTCAGGTTTTGACCTTTACAGCTTCCGAGGCACTGAAGCATGGTTTTTGTGAAGGAATTGCCGAATCGCAAAAAGAAGTACTTAAACTTGCAAAGATTGAGAACTATGTAATTGTTAAACAGCAATTCACAGCCATCGATAAAATAATTCATTTTCTAATAAATCCTATGGTGAGCGGAATACTGATAATGATGATTATGGGAGGGATATATTTTGAGTTGCAAACACCCGGTGTCGGATTCGCTCTTGGAGCTGCAGTCGTAGGTGCTTTGCTTTATTTTGCACCTCTCTACCTCGAAGGGCTGGCAGAGCATTGGGAAATTTTACTTTTTATTGTAGGTGTAATACTTATAGCCCTGGAAATATTTGCAATTCCCGGATTCGGTGTAGCCGGTATTCTTGGGATAACTTTCGTTGTTACAGGTCTTACTCTTAGCATGGTTGGAAATATTGGGCTCGACTTTTCAGGGATCGAATTAACAGGAATATTAACATCTTTCTTCATCGTTGTGAGTGCAATGTTTTTTGCATTTATTCTATCAATGTACCTTGGCAAAAAGGTACTGACAACCAGCACTTTCGGGCATCTTGCGCTTGACACAACACAGCAGGCTTCAAAAGGGTTTACATCATCGGACAAGTCTTATCAAAATATGGTGGAAAAAGAAGGGATAGCCAAAACTATTCTCAGGCCCGCCGGAAAAGTTATCATTGACGGTGATGTTTATGACGCAACAGCAGAAGTAGCATATATTGATAAAGATGAAAAGATTAAAGTGACCGGCTATCAGACATCGCAGTTGATTGTAACAAAAGCTTAAAGTCAAAAACAATGGACAGAAGAATTGAAATAACGCGTGAGGATATCACAAAAATGAATGTGGATGCAATTGTTAATGCGGCTAACAGAACCCTGCTGGGTGGCGGAGGTGTTGACGGAGCTATTCACCGTGCAGCAGGACCTCAGCTACTGGAGGAGTGCAAAACACTGAACGGCTGCAACACAGGAGATGCAAAGATCACAAAAGGATATA
>JAOZOC010000605.1 GCA_029933495.1 Bacteroidales bacterium | reverse complement strand
TCGGTTTTTATTGAACCGCGCGAAATAAAATTTCCGTTTTTATCCACAATCCCGAATATCGTATTCGTTCCTCCGATATCAATTCCTATTGCAACTTGTTTCATGTTTTCGCAGTTTTATGTCCTTTCCATCCGTAATAAGCAATATAAAGATACGGGATCAAAGGAACAATAAATGAAAAATGGACTCCGGCAGCATCAGCTACACTTCCCTGAATGATCGGTATAATAGCACCGCCAAGTATCATCATAACAAGTAGTGAAGAGCCCTGACTTGTATATTTTCCTAGCTTGTCAATTGCCAGTGTAAAGATATTTGACCACATAATTGAGTTAAACAACCCGATTGAAAGCAGTGACCACAGCACTATCTGCCCCGAATTTGTCAGAGCAATAATAAGTAAAACAATATTAACCAAAGCAAAAACCATCAATGTCCTGCCAGGCAGCGAGTTGCCAATTCTGAAAGCTATCAGGTTCAAAAGCATAAAACCAGTGTAAGGCAATATACTTGAAAACTTAAATGCAAAATTACTCTCAACCCAAACCACGCCAAAAATAACGAAGAAGACGGTAATGGAAACAATAAGCATCAACGAATACTTTTTAATCGCCTTTTTTATCTCACCCATAGAGATAGCACCAAGAAATCTGCCGATCATTGCTCCACCCCAGTAAAATGCCAAAAACGATTTTGCCTGCATTTCTCCAATTGAAAAGGCCTCATCCATAAAATTTATCAAAATACTTCCAATGCTTACTTCAGCACCAACGTACATAAAAATGGCTATCATACCGAGAACAAGATGGTTATATTTTAATGCACCAAAACCTTTCGGTATTTCGTTTTCTGTATTTATGGCAGGAAGGTTAGAGAGCTTGATAATAACAGCCATTAACACAAATACCAAAGCGAAAATAAGATATGGCAATTGAACGCCGTAAGCAGATATGACCTCTCCTGAATTCAGGGTAATTGGCTCTCCCACTGTATTTAAGAACGGTTTTCCCCATTTGATAAAATAATGAAAAACAAAATAGCCCCCTATCACCGGAGCTATTGTCGTACCGAAAGAATTAAAAGCCTGCGAAAGATTAAGTCTGGATGAAGCCGTCTCCGGACTACCAAGTCTTGCAACGTAGGGATTTGCAGCTATCTGAAGAATAGTGAATCCGAGACCCAGGATAAATAGTGCGGAAAGAAAAACTCCATACATCTTCAATGAAGCTGCCGGATAAAACAGCAATAAACCAAATGCAGACACCAATAACCCTGCTATCAGGCCGTTTTTGTAACCGATCTTCATTATAGGATCACCTTTGCCTGCGGAAATAAAAAAATATATTATAGAACCAATGAAGTACGCCCCAAAAAATGAAAACTGTACCAACATTGCCTCAAAATAGTTTAGCTCAAAAACTTTTTTCAGGTAAGGTATAAGGATGTCATTCATACTTGTGATAAATCCCCACATAAAAAACAAACCTGTCACAACAACTAAAGGTCCGACATAACTATTCTTCTTCATATTAGAAGTATTTTTAAAATAAGCCGCTAAAGTATTAAGAAAAAAATGATTTAAATAAAAACTGTAAGAATTTATTCATTTTGAGACCTTTGCAAGGCGAAATATTTTGATACAAATTGAGGTAGAATATTTTATTAAACCGCAGTTTACTTGTGTGAATGAGGACTTTAGAAAATCTTTTAACGAAGAGATAGAGTAAAAAAATAGAGATGCATCATAGACAATTAATATAGTTAACGAATAAGAGTAACGGTACCTGAGCTAATTGGTTCTTTACTTTGCAATGTACTGCCTATCCATCCTGTTCCATCCCGGAATACTCCATAAGCTTTCCAGACATAGGTACCCTGAGGCTGCAGAACTCCATTATAGTAGCCATCCCAATATTCTGCAGGGCTACCCAATTCATCAAGTTTGTCAGACTCCCACACCTCGTTACCTTTAGTGTCATAAACATATATATGGAAGTTAATAAGATTAACTCCTTTAGGTTCAAAATATCTTATCTCCTCATTTGGATTATTAGGAGAAAATGCTGTTGGGCAATATAGGCCTTTAAACAATACATTCACTTCGTGACGGCTTGTATCTGAACAGCCATATTCGTTATATGAGATTAATGTTACAGTATAGAGGCTATCTTCTTCATAAACTTCTATCGGATTTTCAATTGTAGATGTGTTACCATTACCAAAATCCCATAAATAGGTTTTTGAATATATTGATTCATTTGTAAAAGTTGTTTTTCCCTGCACACCATTATAGTTTTCTGACAAATCAAATTCGCTATAAGGTATCGGATAAACAAGGAATGATTTCTTGACTGTCTTTGGGCAGCCGTATGAAGCAGCAGTCATTGTTACCTGATAAGTGGAAATGACAGAGTAAATGTGTGATGGCTCTGGATCAGTTGATATATTTGGATTTTCAGGATCAGAAACAGGATCCCCAAAGTTCCAGTTCCAGGATGTTATTTTCGTAAAGGTACTATCATA
>JAOZOC010000604.1 GCA_029933495.1 Bacteroidales bacterium | reverse complement strand
GCATTATACCACAATCCGTTAATTTCAACTGCAAGGCCGTTTCTGTTGACTACCGGCTTTCCTTCGATAACGGTATTCATCCATGTAAGAACATCATTCTCTCCTCCGGCATAAAGCAGACCATCATTCTGCATATGAATATTGTATGAAGTACCTTTCTTATATTCTTCAAGGATTTTCTTCATCACCTTACCATATTTTTTCCACATTAGCTTATCATCGCCTGTAAACTCAATATATCGTTGTAATGCAAGGAAAAACCATAGCGAAGCATCAACGGAGCTATAATGGAGCATACTTCCATCATCTGTGATTGGGAAAAACGGTCCCTTCATTTTAAAAATCATTGTATCAACAATACTTAGAAAATGAGCGGTATCATTTTGAGTTAACAGAAGACCGGGTAATGACACAAATGCTGTTCTGCCACAAATATGAAACCAGTGATAACCTGCAATTAATTCGGTATTACCTTCTCTCTCAACTAAAAACTGTTCGGCAGCATTTTCCAGACAATGGATAAAAGTATCACGGGGTACTCTGTCTACAGTTTCCTTTGCAAACGCTCCCCGTAATTTTTTCGGCTCGATTTCGTTTAAACCCGCAGAAAAAACAATTACATCACCCTTTTTGACTGACAATTCAAATATTCCCGGCATATAAAGATCTTCACGACACTCATACCCTCTTGTCCTCTCTTTGGGATATTCTATGTTATAATTCCAATCCGGATTATGTGTATATTTTGGTTTTCTTGAAAACTGAAGATACAAATCGGAATAGGGTTCGTACATTCTAACCTTAATACCATTCTTTATTTCAGTATAAGAAGTATCGGCATAGTCATTTTGTTTACTCAGCGAATGGACACTTCTGAATGCCAGCAAAGGTTTAAATCTCAATGTAGTTGCCGAATGTGCTTCCAGAATTTCAAAACGTATCATAAACCTGTCCTCGCTTGACACATAAACTCTCTCCTTGGTCATAATAACACCACCAACCCTGTATGTCAGTTTGGGTATTGGTTCTGATTCAAAATCACGAATATATTTATGTCCTCGCGGGTCATAAGAATTCTCTCCATAGCTGTGGATTGCTAGGTTAAATTCAGCATTCCGCTGTATTACAGTAACATCAAGGGTTGAAAGCAACACATGATGCCCCATATCAATCTGTGGCTGAAGGGCAACCAAAAGCCCATGGTACTTTCTTGTGTTACACCCCACAATGGTTGTACTTGCATACGAACCTGCCCTGTTTGTCCTAAGTAATTCCTTATTTAAAGAATACTCAAGATTTATTAGTTTCGATTTATCAAATTTGATATAACTCATCGTAGTAAATCAATTTTCCTGTCTAAAATTCATCACAAATATATAACAAATTTATTTAACCGGATTTAACTTACTATTTTAATAACACAAAGTTAATATTAAATTTAAAACCCAGAATATAATAAGTTTCTATTTTAAAACGATCTTACTGATTTTCTGCACATTTCCACTAATGGCCTTTAATAAATAAACGCCTTTTCCATTTTCTGAGATATCAATAAATTGTAAAAAATCACCTTTCAGATTGTCGTCTGTCTCAGAATAAACTATTTTCCCCTGCATATCCATAATAGAAACATCAATATCTTTCAGAAATGTTCCTTTTATCTCCAGTTTAAACTTCCCTGAAGAGGGATTTGGAATAATATTTACCAATAATTCATCACCTTTTGCATCTCGTATTCCTGTGGTTGGATCATAAAAAAGTGTCATATTATCAGAATCTTCAAATCCACACATATCATCTCCGATTGCTGATAATGTAAGAGTTACCTGGCCATTTTCAATATCACCGGCTCCCATTAAATATAAAGTATTTAGCTGGAAAGCATCATCAAACGTCCCATCTCCGGAAGTTGTCCATTCAACCGATTCATAAAACTGTGCCTGCCCATTAAGCATTACCGGCTCGATTGTACTGATAGTGCTATCATTTCCAGCATCAGCTATGGCTTCGCGTATTATTGTCAGTACCATATCGTCGCTTACCTGCTGACCGGCTTCATATCCGAAAGATGTCAAAGTTAAAACAACCGTGCCATTCGCTACATCCTGACTGCCTCTTAGATATTTTGCTTCAAGAGTATTGGGATTTTGAAACTGTCCATCTCCGGATGTTGTCCATTCGAGACTCGTATAATATAATGCTGATCCACTTGTAAAAAAGAATGAATCTTCACATACTGACTCATCTTCTCCTGCATAGGCTGTGGCGGCCTGTATAGCACCAAAATCGAAAGAACTGATTCTGGTTCCCCAGCCATTAGATTTCATATATTCAGATGTAAACCAAAATGAAGAATCATTAGAGACATCGGGCGTCAAACAACTATAATCGCCCCAACGGCTAATCCCTGATTGAGATGTTCCTCCTGCAATGATTTCAACTTCTGCAATATTCATTTCCCCCAAAGGAGCATCAGGTCTTCTTCCTGAAGCGCAATGACGGGTATGTCGTGCTGCTGCCCACAGAGA
>JAOZOC010000090.1:8685-9813 GCA_029933495.1 Bacteroidales bacterium | reverse complement strand
AGAAATAATATCATATATGCCGCTTTGGGTTCCAAGACAAACATTGTATGTCAGACCGTCCTGAGGTGTTTGTGTATCGTTAGCCTTGTCCCACGATAGAATGACCTCACCACCTGAAGCCGTAAAAGAAAGATTTTCAGGAGTTTCGGGTGCAAAATTGGGTAGCGAGCCATCATTTCTGTAAACCGTAGTAAAACTGCTTCCTCCCGAATTGATTCCCGAAAGGATCAGGTCTAGGTCGGAATCATTATCAAAATCGCCCCAGCAAACGAAACTGCGCTCGGCAGCAGTAAGATTTGTGTTGTTGACCTGGTTAAAAAAGTCATTCCCGACATTTTCGTAGACAGCGGATGTAAAGCTACCACATCCGGCAAGTTTTCCGGTTAATGCAATATCAAGGTCGCCGTCATTGTCAAAATCACCCCAGGCGGCACTACCCATTGCAACAGGAGCCAGGCCGGCATAGATATTTGTAAAGACATTATTTCCATCATTTCTGTAAACGAAGGCTCTCTGTTCAATATAATCGTCAAAACCCATTATCAGAATGTCGAAATCGCCATCGCTGTCGTAATCGCCCCATTTAACGGCTCCGGAACCAAGTCCGGTAATTTCAAGCAATATCTCTTCAAAACTGCCTTCATTATTTTTATAGATGTATGCTTTCTTACCACCGCCTGTGTCGCCGGTCAGAAGTAAGTCGAGGTCGCCGTCACCGTCATAGTCGGCCCAGTCGGCCCTGCCTCCGCTCAAATCAAATAAAGGTATTTCAGAATCAGAAAAACTATGGTCGTCATTATTCCTGTAAATCTTTGTTTTCCAGTTTCCTGTTATGCAGATATCCTGGTCACCGTCATTATCATAATCACCCCAGGCAGCAAAGCTGTAATCTCCGAAATATTCAAGACTATTTGAGACTTCTGTAAAATTCCCGTTGTCATTTCTGTAAAGAAAAGTTTTATTGTCAGAATTTTCTCCTGTTATCAGAATGTCGAGGTCACCGTCGTTATCATAATCTCCCCATACTCCTGCTCCTTTTGTCACACCTGCCAGACCGGCATTAATATCTGTAAAAGAACCATTATCATTATTGTAAATTTTAGTAACAGGTGTTCCCGAAGTTGTCTA
>JAOZOC010000090.1:0-8675 GCA_029933495.1 Bacteroidales bacterium | reverse complement strand
TCCAGATCGGAATCATTGTCATAATCACCCCAGGCAATGTATGAGTTTGAAATGCCAGTCAGTCCGGCATTGATATTCGTAAAAATCTGTGCATTCAGGAAAGTTGCAAATGCTAAGGATAAAAAGAGAATAAATACATTTTTCATAATGACGCAAAAATATAATAAAATTTCGAGGGATAAAAAAAGGAGGGCTGAAAAGCACCTCCTTTTTTTGTTAAATTTGTGTTAATTTTTCTCTCTTTCCTTATAGGCCTTAATGCCCGTTTTAAGAAAATCGACAAAAGCAGTCACTTCCAGATCATACGATCTAGGCCTGGCAAGTAGTTCTCCTTTGTTATCAAGTAAAACGTAAAAAGGTTGTGCATTCATCTCAAATCGTGAGACCTGAAAATCAGCATTCTTCTTACCAACCGACTTTTTAACCTTACCGTCATATTCTGATGTTATCCAATCTTCCTTTGGAAGCCTGGTTTTATCATCAACATATAAAGCAATGACTACAAAATCGCTTCTCAATATTTTCAAAACTTTGGGGTCGGACCAGACATTGGCTTCCATTTCACGACAATTTACACATCCGTGGCCTGTAAAATCGATAAAAACAGGTTTATTCAATTTTTTTGCGCAAGACATTCCCTGATCATAATCAAAGTAACCCTCAAGGCCATGAGGCAGGTGCAGGAAGTCGGCATATTTTGGTTTTTCACAGAGTTCAGTCGGGTCTTCACCACTACTTGTAATGCTGATTGTTTTAATATTATCCCGAATGATAGCATTTATATCAAAATCATGTGTTTGCTGTGGTGGCAAATAACCTGCAAGGGCTTTTAATGGAGCACCGAACATTCCGGGGATAAGATATACAACAAATGTAAAAGTGATGATAGCCAATCCGAGGCGTGGCACACTTAAATATGGATAATCCGAGTCGTTGGCAAATTTTATTTTCCCGAGGAAATACAATCCCAACAGGAAGAATGTTACTATCCAGATTGCCAGGTAAATATCCCTGTCGAGGATACCCCAGTGGTAAGTCTGATCGGCAATACTCAGGAATTTCAACCCTAGAGCAATTTCGATAAATCCCAGCACAACTTTTACCGAATTAAGCCAGCCGCCCGATTTGGGCATCTGTTTAAGCCATCCCGGGAAAAATGCAAACAGGGTAAAGGGCAATGCAAAGGCCACCGAAAAGGCCAACATTGCAAATATCGGTTCGAAAACCGCCCCCTGCGCCGACTTAACAAGGACCGTTCCCACAAGAGGCCCGGTACAGGAGAATGAAACAAGTACAAGAGTCAGAGCCATAAAGAAAGCTCCTACAATACCACCTTTGTCAGCCTTTGAATCTGCTTTGCTTACCATCCAGCTTGGAAGTATAATCTCAAACATTCCAAGGAAAGATGCAGCAAAAAACATAAATATCAGGAAGAAGAAAACGTTTGGTATCCAATGAGTACTTAACCAGTTAAAAATATCGGTTGTGACCGTTTTTCCGCCAACAAAATATGTTATCAGAATAATAATAGCAATTGGAATAGTATATAACAGAACAATTGAAATTCCATAAGCAGATGCCTGAATTCTTCCCTGTCTTTTATTCTGTCCGCCTTTCAGGAAAAATGTGATTGTCATTGGTATCATTGGGAAAACACAAGGAGTGAGAAGTGCAACAAAACCCCAGATAATAGCTTCAATAATGATATCCCACATTGACTTGTTAGCATTGAATCCCAGACTGCCGTCTGTAGCCTTCAGCTCTTCCTGACTTCCTGTTGATGTAACTGCTGTTTCACCTGTTGTTCCCGGAATAGAAAATTCAAAGTCCATCTCGTCAGGTGGCAGGCATTTCTCATCGTCACAACACATAAACTCAAGATAACCTTTGATAGAAACCGGTTTTGGCGAGGTAACCTTTATTTTTGATTTAAATTCTGCGTTATCAGCATAAAATTTCAACTTCATGTTAAAATTGGGGTCAAACTCCACAATAGGCTTGGTTTCATCAAAAGTAACCTGATATAAGCTGTCACCCCCATTTTCAAAATCCTCAACCCTTTTAATCTTTATATTTTTATCAACAAACTCAAAACCGTCAAGATTATTAAATACGAATGAGGTCGGAATCGGGCCGTTATCGCCGATATTTTGTGAATAAAGATGCCATCCTTTATCAATAGTAGCTTTAAAAATAAGTTCATATTCATTATTTCCAAGCTCTTTTTTTGTATAATTCCACTTTACAGGCTCCACAATCTGGGCAAAGCCGGCACTGATAAACAAAAAAACCAAAACTACCAGGTACAATTTCTTTTTCATCCGTATATCCTTTTTATGTTGAGAAAGTGATGTAAAAATGACAACAAACTTAATTGGAAAGTTGTCAATAAGGGCACAAATTTAATTATATATATTTATACCATTAGATATATAACCGATTTTTAACAACTTTTATGGATATTATATGACCTCCTCCAGCAGCAAAACAGATTTCGTCCTGCCTGTTATTTTATACCTTTCATCAATACGGTATCCGATTATCCATACAATATCGTTACCCGAAGTTAGTACATATATTTTTTGTTTTTCAATAATTGAAATCTTCTCATCAATAAAAAAATCACTGAGCTTTTTTCTGTTTTTCATTCCAAGGGGATAAAAGAAATCACCCTTTTTCCACTTCCTGATTCCCAGAGGAAATTCAAGTTTGCTTTTATCAAGAGATGCATAAGCCGGATCAGGGATAATTTCAAAATCAGCAGTTTTTTCAATAGTTTTTATTGTGATAGTTACCGGGTTTACTAAAAAAGATGTGTCGGAATAAATTTTCATTTTCTCTTCATTTTCACTCTCCAATTTAGCAATAATAAACTCGTTTCGGTCTTTAATAAGAGTATGAGTTTCCGAAAAGAAAGTTTTGCCGGAGATTGCATCAATTGAATTTATAATATCTTCAACCTGAGAGGAATTAAAACTATATTCTGAAAGAATTTCAAACAGAAGGATTTTCTGGTTTTCAGTCTTCAACAACTTTGGAATAGAAATCCTTATCAAATCATTTTCTGAAATTACAAGCTCCCTTTTCATCCTATCTATCTCTCTTCGGTAAACTTTCTCTGTCTCCCTAAATCTTTCAATATTCCCTGTAAGCATATCTCTGTATCCCGGATTTATCTCCTTCAAAACTGACAACAGCCTGTGCCGAATGCTATTTCTCAGATACTTAGTTTCTCTATTGGAGCTATCTTCCCTAAAACTCAGATTATTCTTTCGTGCGTATTCTTCAATATCATCGCGACCTGCAAACAACAAAGGTCTGATAACTCTTCCCTGCCTGGGCAGTATTCCATGTAGTCCGGCAATACCTGTTCCGCGTAAAAGGTTGATAAAAAATGTTTCAATCTGATCATCCTTATGATGGGCCGTAGCATAATAGTTGAATCCTTCAGTAACGCACAAATAATCAAACCACTCATATCTTACCTCACGGGCAGCCATCTGGATCGAAATACCTTTTTCAGATGCAATATTTTTTGTGTCAAATTGCTTTACAAAGTATCGAACCTTATGTCTATTGCAATAATCTGTCACAAACTCTTCATCACTATCCGATTCTCTCCCCCTTAAATTAAAGTTGCAATGAGCAACACTAAAGTTATATCCTGCAAGCCTGAAAAGCTCTGTCATAACCATTGAATCAAGGCCACCACTAACTGTCAGTAAAAGCTTTTCATCAGGATTGAAAAGCTTTTTATCTTCTATATACTGAAACAAGTCGTTCAACATATGGCAAAGATAGTATGTTTTTTCTGGTAACCATTATTCCACTATTAAAGTTCCGAAATACAATATATATTATATATATTTGCAGCCGAATTAATCTAAACATAAATTTTATTTATTAATTAAACATACTACTATGGAAAACTTTGACATTGAAAAAGTTTCAAACTGGCTTTACGACCTTGCCATTACAAAAGGTGTTACGATTTTAATCGCATTGGTTGTTTTAATAATTGGATTATGGATTATTAAAATAATTGTTAGCTCTCTTGCAAGAATGATGGAAAAGAAAAACACAGACCCATCATTACGTCCTTTTTTAAAATCGATGGCCTCAGTACTGCTTAAAATAATGCTCATTATTAGTGTTATGGGCATGATGGGCATTGAAATGACCTCTTTTATTGCCATTCTTGGTGCTGCCGGACTTGCAGTTGGATTAGCTCTTTCAGGCACTTTACAAAATTTTGCCGGTGGAGTTATGCTTCTTATTTTCAAACCTTTTAAGGTTGGTGATTTTATCGAAGCTCAGGGATTTATGGGAACTGTAAGTGAAATTCAGATTTTCAACACAATACTTAAAACACCTGATAACAAGACAATTATTATTCCCAATGGTGGTCTTTCTACCGGACCAATGACAAATTTCTCTACAGAGCCTACTCGTCGGGTTGATTTTTCATTCGGAATCGGTTATAGTGATGATATTGATAAGGCTAAATCAGTACTTGAAAGAGTCTTGGCTATTGATGTAAGGATTCATAAAGATCCGAAACCTTTTATCGCAGTTGGTGAGCTTGGTGACAGCTCAGTCAATTTCACCGTAAGGGTCTGGGTTGATGGTGCCGATTACTGGGGAGTTCATTTCGACACAATCGAAAAGGTGAAAAAAGAATTTGATAAGGAAGGCATTTCCATTCCATTCCCACAAACAGATGTTCATCTTTTTAATGAGAAATAGATTAGATAATTAAAGTAAAGATTTAAGAATATGAAAAAGATTACATTAGTATTTTTTATTGTACTTGCTACCTTTACAATTAAAGCTCAGGATGCAGATACATCCTGGAAGGTAAACAGTGACATTTCGCTTATGATGTCGCAGGCTTCATTTACCAATTGGTCGGCAGGTGGAGAAAACTCACTTACCTTTAATGGATATTTTAACTTTTATGCCGGTTATATAAAAGGCCGTGTGAAATGGGAAAATATGCTTGGCCTGGCTTATGGACAAACAAAAACAGGGAAGCTGGAGTTTAGAAAAAATGAAGACAAAATTGATTTTGCTACAGTTTATGGAATTGAAACAAGTGATGAAAGCAAGTGGTACTATACTGCAGCATTTAACTTTAAATCGCAGTTTTCTCCGGGATATGACTATCCGGATGGTATTGACTCAACAAAAGTTAAAATATCTAACTTTCTGGCGCCTGCATACACTTCGTTAGGACTCGGAATGGAGTACAGGCCCTATGACTATATGTCATTCTATATGTCCCCCATTACGGCAAGGTGGATTATTGTTAATGACGAGGATCTTGCTGATATCGGGGCTTTTGGTGTTGAACCAGCTTATATTAATGAGGCCGGAAATCTTGTTCATGGTGAAAAGGTTAAAAGTGAATTTGGAGCTTACTTCAGATTTATTTTTTCCAAACAACTCACAAAAGGCATTAAGTTTTCGACGAAGTTAGAGCTCTACTCCAATTATCTTGAGAATCCTCAGAATATTGATGTTAACTGGGATAATATGTTTGACTTTACAATTAACAGTTGGCTCACTGCAAATTTTGGCTGGCAGCTTGTCTATGATGATGACACACCGATTTTACTCAGTGATGGAACTACCGGGCCCAGAACACAATTCAGACAGGTTCTTGGAATCGGATTGACATATAAAGTTTCAAACAGATAGAGTATAACTCTATTTTAATAAAATTTATTCAGTATTAAACAGAGAAATATATTTTAGTAACTATCTGTTTTTATTTGAGTTATGGATTTTTACTATTTTTTTATGAATTATTTTTACAAATTTATTTGCAATTAAATGAAAAGTTGTATACTTTTGCCAGTTAGATTCAAGAAGATAATCTTGCAAATTATAAAAATAGAAGTTTTATTTATTATTGATAAACAAAACCATTGAGATGAAAAAAATTATCAGAAGTATTATAGTCTTAGCATTTGTTTTTGCTATCTCCCTAAGTATGAATAACGTATTCGCTGATGTTCCGCCAGATCCAGGTGGAGGACCTGGTGGTGGAGACTTACCAGTTGGAGGAGGCGCTCCTATTGGCGGAGGATTAATTATTATGCTTGCCCTGGGTGGTATTTATGGCGGCAAAAAGGTTTTTGATGCCAAGAAGAAACTTTAACCGTTTAAAGAACTAATTAAAAAACTTCATCAATATTTGGTGAAGTTTTTTTTTACTCCCTGCCCACCCAGTCTGTCACCATTCAACTATTATAAAGGCTGTTTACAAAAAAAAACAACTAACTACATTGAGTTAGTTGTTATAATAATATTATTAGTGGGGGAATTATTATATCTCCCAGGTTTTCCCGCTATTCAATAAATCGGTAACTGTATGAATAGGGCTAACCTTTTTTTCGTGTTCTATAATTGCCTCAACCTGCTCATCATAAGACAAATTATCAACTGACCTGATAACGCCAATGGCAGCAGGGAATTCAGGGGGAGCCATTTTTGCAAGCATAATATGAATGCCAGGATCTGACTCATACGGATTGTGAATCAAGAGGTCTTTTTCGGTTACTCCATTTTCACCAAGTTTAACCACCTCTAATTTAGTCCCATCCAAAACAATTCCTTTATCGCTTTCTTTACCAAAGATCATTGGTTCTCCAGCTTTAAGATAAATTTGATTTTCAACTTTTGCCTCACGGGATGTTATTTCCTGAAAGGTTTTATTATTGAAAATCACACAGTTTTGCAAAAATTCAATTAAGGATGTACCCTTATGATTTGAAGCTTCAACCATTATTTCAGTCATCAACTTAGGATTAGTATCTGTTACCCTGGCAAAAAATGTACCCTGGGCGCCAATTGCAAGTTCACCCGGATTAAATGGATGTTCAATTGTTCCCTGTGGTGATGTTTTGGTAACTTGTCCTAAAGGAGTTGTTGGAGAATACTGTCCTTTGGTCAGCCCATAAATTCTGTTGTTAAACAACATAATATTTATATCAAGATTTCTTCGCAGGACATGAATAAAATGATTTCCTCCAATAGCAAGGGAATCACCATCACCAGTTACCATCCAGACATTAAGTTTGGGATTTGTAATTTTTATACCTGAGGCCAAAGCTGCTGCACGCCCATGGATTCCATGAAAGCCATATGTTTTTACATAATATGGAAATCTGGAAGAACATCCTATTCCGGAAACAACAACAATATCTTCCATTTTATGTCCTAACTGAGGCAATGCCTTCAGAAAAGAAGCAAGAATAGCATGGTCTCCACAACCGGGACACCATTTTACCATTTGATCACTAACAAAATCAGCTTTAGTCAGTTCTAATTCTTTTACATTTACTTCGTTTGCCATAACTATTCCTCCTCTAAAAGTTGGTTAAATCTATCGACAAGCTCTTTCACCATAAAGGGCAATCCCTGAATTTTATTGTATTGCTCAAACCTGAATTCAGGAAAATGCATTCTCAATATCATTACAAATTGTCCAAGGTTAAGTTCCGGTACGATAATCTTTTTGAACTTTTTAAAAATCTCTTTTGTATTCTTTGGTAACGGATTGATGTAGTTAAAATGAGCAAGACTGACTTTCTTTCCTGCCTCTTGCATTGCATTAACAGCCTCTAACATATTACCATACGTTCCACCCCAGCTAACAATGAGCAGATCTCCTTCTTTATCTCCAATTATTTCCTGATCAGGAATAAAATTAGCCACTCTATCAACTTTTTCGGCTCTATACTCCGACATAATCTGGTGATTCATAGGGTCATGAGAAACGTTCCCTGATCCATCTTCTTTCTCAAGGCCACCTATTCTATGACGTAATCCCTCTGTTCCCGGAATAGCCCATAAACGATTAAGTTTCTCAGTGTCTCTTTTGTATGGTTGATATTCAGGATCATTTGGTTTAGCCAGGGGAGGTTTAATTTTCGGCAAATTTTTCATATCCGGAATTTTGAAAACCTCAGAACCATTAGCAAGATAACTATCGGTTAACAGAATAACCGGAGTCATATGCTCCATTGCAAACCGCGCTGCCTCAAAGGCATAAAAGAAACAGTCTGAAGAGGTTGAAGCAGCCAAAATAATAAGAGGAGCCTCACCGTTTCGCCCATACATTGCCTGCATCAGGTCGGACTGTTCCGACTTTGTTGGTAATCCTGTAGAAGGGCCACCGCGCTGAACATCCACAATAACTAGAGGTAATTCTGTCATAACAGCAAGGCCGATAGCTTCACTTTTTAGTGATAACCCAGGTCCTGATGTTGTAGTAACAGCCATTGATCCTGCAAAACTCGCTCCTATAGAAGAAACAACTCCTGCAATCTCATCTTCAGCTTGAAAAGCCTTAGCACCAAGAGATTTATGCTTTGCCAGCTCCTGCAATATATCTGTAGCCGGAGTTATTGGGTATGAACCAAGAAACAATGGTCTTCCTGACTTCTCAGAAGCAGCAAGTAATCCCCAGGCAGTTGCAAGGTTACCTGTTATATTCCGGTATTTGCCCTTTTTCAGGGATGCCGGTTCAACATTATATGTAACCCTGTTCAAAGCTTCAATGGTGTCGGCATAATTATAACCGGCACGCATAACCATCTTGTTCGATTTAACCACAAGCGGATTGGCTTTAAATTTCTTTTCAAAATACTCGTCAGCCGACTGAAAGT
>JAOZOC010000603.1 GCA_029933495.1 Bacteroidales bacterium | reverse complement strand
AATGAAGATAATTTTAATTGGATTTTGTCTATGCTTTCCGTAAAGAATTTATCATATAAATTAAGAGTTACTATTTTAAATAATTTACTTCATAGCCTGGAAGGAAATATTAACTCAATAATTGAACTCAAACCAATTCTGAATTTTTTACTTAAAGTAAAGGATGTTATAAAATCATTAATTAAGAATTACCCTGATACTCCTGAATATTTACAAGTTTTATCTTTTTGTTATACAAGGTTAGGAGAGTATTACATAGCCTTGGGAGATTCCAATTTAACCATAAATAGTATTGAATCTTCAATAAAAATTGCTGAAGAATTAATTGATATTTATCCGGAAGCTGAAGGGTATAAAACAGATTTAGTTACAAATCTAAATAGGTTAGGTGACATCCATTTAAACCTTAGGGAATTTGAGGCCGCAATAACTTACTATGAAGAAGCGACGGAATTAATTAAAAAATCAACTGTTTTTAATTCCAATTGGGAAAATAATGCAATAATCATGTTTCTTCAACAAAGTAAACTTGGCGATGTTTATAAACAGATTGGAGAATTAGAAAAGGCACTTTCTTATTATAAGAACTCGATGGAACTATCAGAAAATATTGTGGATAAAGACAGTTCTTCATCTAATGTCTGGGGTCTGGCTTGTATGTATGACAAAATGGGCGACATCTATTCTGTTGAAAAACAAGATGATAAGGCTTTTTCTTATTTTGAAAAAGCACTTACCTTATTTAAAGTGTTAAAAGAATTTGACCCTGCTTCAATTGTATATGCAAGAGATTTGTCAATTTGTTTTAATAAAATTGGAAATGAATTTTTTAAGAATGAGGAATATGATAATGCAGTGACATATTATCAGGATTCGTTAAAGATTAGAGAAGAATTACACAAGAATAACCCTGATTTTGTAGAATATATTGATAAACTATTCTATTCGTATCAAAAGTTGGGAGAAACACTTTATAAAAAGGGTGTACCGTTAGATGCTTTAGATTATTATGAAAAAGCATTAAGCTTTGCCGGGGTATTGCATCAGCGATTTCCGGATAATATAAATTATGCAAGAAGTTTATCAAAGACTTTAGATGATATTGGAAATATTTTTATGGCCAGTAAATTGAATAATGACGCAATCATATATTGGGAGCAATCGATAAAAATAGCTTTGGAATCATGGAAAAAGTATCCAACATCAGAACAATGTGGCCAGGAATTGTTTGTTGGATATCAATTCTTAGGTGATTTTTATAAACAATCAGGTGATTTTCAATCGGCATTAATTCATTATGGTAATGCAATAAAAACCGTGGGAGAAATACAAAATGCCGGGTTAGATTTTAAGAGATATACCGGGAATATGATTTCAATTAATAAAAGTGAAATTGAGATTAGAAAAGAATTGTTTGAAAAGGATCCCGATTCCATTCAAAATGCTATTGCTCTATCTACATCTTATCAGAATATAGGTCATATATATTTAGGTGAAGCTGATGTTGAAAACGGACAATATTTTTATGAATTAGCTATAAATACAGGATTGAAGATTTATGAGCAATACCCAAAGTCATTTGAGTGTGCAAATTATTTATCATCTATGTATGAAACTATGGGTGACGTAATTAAAGGTGCGCTTAGAGATGTCGATACAGCTCTTAATATGTACCAACAGTCTATTGCACTGAAAGAGGATATATTAAAATTAGACTTTGATTCATCCGAAAATGCGAGGGATTTATGGAAAGCATATCATAGGGTTGGTGATATTTACAAATCTTTAAACGATATTGATTCTGCCGATATTTATTATGGAAATGCGCTACATATTGATGAAATGTTTCGAGGACAAGATCCTGAATCGGCTGATGCGGTTGGTCACTACATATCAAGCTGTTTTAAAATGAAAAAATTAGAAGAGCTTACATATGCGCTTAATTACATGAAAAGCAAAAATATGCCAATGAACTCCTGGTTGGAAAAATTATGTAATGATTTGGATCTCTAGAAGAATTGAAATATTTAATTGCCAGGCGAACAGCTTATCTGGAAAACTCTAACTAAAGGGCTAACAATCTGTTATGTTTTTTAATAGAAACCGGAAATAGATAAAAAGTTAAAGAACTTGAAAAAGAGCTTCAAGACATTAAAGAGTTTCAGGCTAAAACTTAACATAAACATATTTTAACAATAAAACATAAACCCATGAACACAATCTTCTTTTCATACGGACACGACGAACACAAAGAGTTTATCATAAAAATAAAAGACTATCTAAACAAAAACGGGTTTGATGTTTTTTTTGATAGTGATAAACTACGCGCCGGTGACGACTGGGAGCATAAACTTGAAGTTGCCATTGATACAAATCAAAAGTTTATCTTTTTTATCACGCCCCACTCCGCCCGGAGGCCGGATGGTTATTGCCTTAACGAAATTGCAATGGCCTTGGTTCATAAAAAAATGTAGTCCCCATAATGATAGATTTTGAAATACCCCCTTTATCTATTGTAAGAACACAGTATTTAGATT
>JAOZOC010000602.1 GCA_029933495.1 Bacteroidales bacterium | reverse complement strand
TATCCAAATAAAAAATGCCTGACAAAAAAATATAGAAGTTCTGTCAGGCATTTCTTTAAAAAACACTTGATTTACTTACTTATCTGCTTAACACTTCTTTTAATAAAGTCAGTTAAGTTTTGTCCTTTAAGAAGATTTTGAGAAAGCTTTGCAAGGTCAGTTATCTCTTTCACAAGAGCCTGTTGCTTACTCTCATCTTTTTCGTTTAAAATATTACTGATAACAGGATGATTAGTGTTTACAACAAGATTATATGCATCAGGCATAGTCCCCATATAATCCATACCTCCTCCTCCGAGCTTCGACATATCTTTCATACGGCGCATAAACTCAGGCTGAGTTATAAGAACCGGCATATCCTTTTCGCTCAGATTTTCGAAGACAACTGTATAATGCTCCTTTCCAACCTCTTTTTCAAAAACCGGCTTTAAGCTCTCTCGTTCTTTATCTGACAATTTTGAGGGTTGCTCATCCTCTTTTTTAATCAATTTGTCAATAATATCAGCATCAACCCTTACAAATGAAGAATTTTCAAATTTCTGCTCAAGTGTATTAATAAAGTGATTGTCAAGAACATCATTCATCTCAAGCACGTCATAACCTTTTTCTTTTGCAGCCTCAATATAAGTATGCTGCTCCTCAATATTTGAAGTATAGAGATAGACCAGCTTTTTATCCTTATCAGTCTGAATCTTTTCAATATGCTTTCTATATTCTTCAGTTGTAAAATACTTTCCAGCAACATTTTTAAAAAGGAAAAACTTCTCGGCTCTGTCATAAAATTTTGGCTCTGATATCATTCCGTATTGAATAAAGACCTTAATGTCATCCCATTTCTTTTCAAAATCTTCACGATTATTCTTAAAAAGTTCTTCCAGTTTATCTGAAACCTTCTTCATTATATGATTTGAGATCTTCTTCACATTTGAATCACTCTGAAGGTAACTTCTCGAGACGTTTAACGGAATATCAGGCGAATCCAGAACACCGTGCAACAGAGTAAGAAAATCAGGTACAATGCCTTCAACAGAATCTGTAACAAATACCTGGTTACTGTAAAGCTGAATCTTATCACGCTGGACTTCAATGTTTTTCTTAAGTTTAGGAAAATAAAGGATTCCTGTCAGCTTAAACGGATAATCTACATTTAGATGAATCCAAAACAGGGGATCTTCAAAGCTCGTGGGATATAATTCATGATAAAAAGCTTTATAGTCTTCATCCTTCAATTCCGAAGGTTTTTTTGTCCAGGCAGGAGTTGTATTGTTAATTATTCTTGGTTTCTTAACGGTTTTATACTCATCATTACCGTCTTTATCTTTCTTTCCTGTTTTTTCCTGAATATCTTCAGTTCCAAATTCAATTGGGATAGGCAGAAACCTTGAATACTTTTTCAAAAGTTCCAAAATTCGATGCTCCTCCAGGTATTCCTTTGAATTGGCAGCAATGTGAAGAACAATTTCAGTGCCTCTATCCTTTTTATCAATTTCAGTTATTGTATAATCAGGACTGCCATCACATTCCCATTTTACAGCTTTTGTAGCTCCGCCTTTTTTATATGTTTTCGTAAGAATATCAACCTTCTTCGAAACCATAAAACTCGAATAAAATCCAAGTCCGAAATGGCCAATAAGTGCATTTTTATCCTCTTCTGACTTTCCTTTGTATTTCTTAACAAATTCCTCAGCACTTGAAAGAGCAATCTGGTTAATATATTTATCAACTTCATCGGCTGACATTCCAATTCCCTGGTCAATCACTTTTAAAGTTCCTTTTGCCTTGTCAACTTCGACCTTAATAGTCAAATCACCCAATTCACCTTTAAATTTACCCATTGAAGCCAGGGTCTTAAGCTTTTGAGTAGCATCAATCGCGTTGGAAATCAATTCTCTAAGGAAAATTTCGTGATCAGAATATAAAAACTTCTTTATTATTGGAAAAATGTTTTCAGTTTGTACATTTATTGTTCCTTTTTGCATATCTATTTTTTTTATTGTTATTTATCAGACCGAGCCGGTAACAAAGCTAATGCCATTAATAAATAAGTGACAAAATGACTGTCATAAAAGATATTGAGGTAAAGAAATAATAAAATTCATCAAAAGTTCAGTCAGTTCTATCGTTTGGGTTATATTTAAAACGGGATAAGGATTCTGAGCGTAGTCGAAGAACCTTTTACTGATTTACTCTTGCAATTTTAAAATTTTTTTTTACTTTTGTGTTTTTGGAAAGACTTGCTAAGCCATGAAACGAAATAATATATACGAACTAATAAAACTGATATATTTTTATAAAATCAATGCCATATATATATTGATATATAACCCTGTATATCAGCGTATTACCCCCCCCCCATAACGACTTAATATACAGACACTTACGACGACAAGTAAAAATTTCAACAGTTTTATTTCTAAATCTGTTTCTTTTTTCTTTATTCTGACCAATTATGAAAACCCCATAATCAATAAAAGCGATTGGAATTAAATAAATTTTAGTAATTTATAAATAATTAGATATGAAAAAAATATTGTTATTAATA
>JAOZOC010000089.1:5890-9886 GCA_029933495.1 Bacteroidales bacterium | reverse complement strand
ACTTCTGAGAGCCTGTTGTTTCGGCTAATCCGTAACTTCAACGAATAGAGAAACAGAAGAACAATGATGTTAAAAGGCAGAGAATATATCGAGAGGTTGAATATTATGAAAACCCTGTTAAGACTAAGAGTCATTAGCACAACTATTGGTAGAAGCAGAACAATCCACAGATAAGAATATCTGGAAGGCACTACAAAGAAACCTCCCAGAGCGATGGAGGTCAGGATGAAATTGAATCCGATATAATTATAGCTTAGAGTTGTGATATCAGCTCCAATAAGTTGATAAAAATAATATGCTGTAAAAAAACCGAGAAGTGATAATGTGAAGGCAATTCTTGAATAGATAAGAACACCGATGGCTATCAATATTCCTGATAAGACATTATATTGAAAAAAGATTGCTCCCAGTGAAAGAAAATATACCTTAATAGAATCAGCAAAGTTGAAGTCATTCCACCAGTTATATAAGTCAACAAGATTTTGTCCTCCTATCAAATAGAGCTCATTAGCTTTATATAACCCCCTTTCACTTACACCAAGTGCCCCAAAATCGTATCCGGATAATACAATGATCCATAGTCCGAAAAGGAAAGGAATACTTAAAAACGGTAGTCCGTATTTTCCAAGAACACCCTCAAGGGTAACTGTTATAAAGAAGGTTAGTACTGAGATGATAAATACAATGATGAATAATTCAAATCCCGGTTGATACAGGAGTCCTGTTCCTAAACCAACCAAAAGGCTGTTAAAACCGTACGAGCCTTTGATGGTGTTAATTCTGTTGTAGCCAAGACCAAAAGCAAGCCCATTTGAAACCAAAATAGCCATAAGCCCCGAAAGCCCTGCATACACGTCAAAAAAGCTGACAATTAGTAGTATGGCAGCAAATATTTTATTGTCAGAAAAGAATATCTGCGAATAGCTATTCAATATTCCTTTTAGGAAATCTTTTATGTCGTTTGTATTTTTCAAAGTGTCTGAAAATTCAATTTATAAACGATTTTTATTTTAGCTAACCCTTTCAGTAAATCAGGTTCCGTTGAGTGTTTATCATTTTAGATACTCCGGTACTTTCTCGAGCTGGTCGAAGTTCTTTTTTGTCTCATTTTCTCTTATAACATGAACATTCTTCTCCATATCAATAATTACTACATTAGGCCTGAGAGTGATAAATTGCAGCCATTGGGTCATATTATAAGCACCTATCCTGCTAATAACCACGTGGTCTTTTTTGTTAAGGAGCGGGAATTGAATGGCAGCCCTTATCACATCAATATTCATACACAAAGGTCCGTAAATGGTTGTGTCCTCTGTATGATGGGTTGTTTCCTGTGCTGGTACAATATTGTGCTCGTACCAGAATGAAGTGAATAGCATATTAATACCAATGTCAATAATTGTTGACCGTCTCCCGTCGGCAAGGCGTTTATTGGCAAGAACCGTTCCCAGCAGGTAACCTGCATCATCAATCAATGCTCTTCCAGTTTCGAGAAATAATGTTGGAAGATTATCGGGATCAATTTCAGAATTTATCAAGGCATTTGTTATTGCTTCTGCGTAGTCATCAAACGACGGGCAGGTATCAGCTCCTGGAAGATATGCTCCTTTGAGAGTGTTTTTTGATGCAAACCCGCCACCCATGTCAATATATTTTACCTTATGACCATATTTTTTATCTACCCTGACAGCGAGCTCTGCCAATTTATATGCCGCTACACCATAGGCATTTGGTGTCATAATGTATGTCCCTATGTGTGTGTGTAGCCCCACAAGGTCAACTTTTTCATTTAGCATAATTCTGTTGAGTGCATTCCATGCCTCTCCGTTTTCATAATTGAACCCAAACCTATCCCATTGAGGATAAATACCCGTATCCATATTTACCCGAATCGCAAGTTTTGGAGTTTCCTCTATCTTATCTGCCAGTTTCATTATCAAATAAAGCTCATCAAAATGATCAACATGTATTAAAGAACCATTTTTTATAGCTTTTGTCAAATCTTCCTCGCTTTTATCCGGGCCGTTGAATATTATATTTGATCCGGGAACACCGTTATCAATAGCTTTATCATACTCAAAACCGGAGACCACTTCTGCCCAGGAGCCAAGCTTATGATACAAACGACAAACCGCATCTAAATAATTGGTTTTATATGACCATGCAAACTGAACTTTGGGATATCTCGTAGAGAAAGCTTGTTTCGCTTTGCTATATGTCTCCCTGATTTCTCTTTCGGATATTACATATAATGGCGAACCATAATCTTTTAGTAAGTCCTTGACTGCTAAGCCATCTATTTCAGATATGATATTAATTTTAGTTTGTGTACCGAATTTATTGGAAACTCCTGCGTTAATTCTGTTTATTATCGGCCTTTCATATTTTTGTTTTTTCATAATATTAGTCATTTCTGTTTTTATAATTCTCCATTAATTGATAATTTCTCAAACTGCTGAATGTCTCCGATAAGATCGTAAGAGTACCGGATAAACATTTTTCCGACTTCATAACTTTTATATGGTTCGACATTCATACCCAACGCAAGTTTAACCAAAGCTTCCGGAATATTCTGACCAGCACCAACTGCAAGGTAAACCCATGCAGGAATACGAGGATTTATCTCGATCATATAATAATCATTATTCACTGTTTTTATCATTTCCAGTTCCATTCCGCCACGCCATTTTGTTTTAGAAATCAGGTCAGTGGTTATTTTAAGCATATTTTTGTCGCTAAGAGTAATACCTCCCCAGCCTTTACCCTTGTCAGTTATATATTGTTTTCGCATCGGAACTGCCCCTATTGTGTTTCCTTTGCCATCGCCCAGGGCAACAACATTTACCTCTGTCCCTCTTATAAACTCCTGAATTATAATTGGAAGGCCCCATTTCGCACTAATTCTATTGAAATGATTTGACACCTGTTCATCATTGTAGGCAATGTATGCATCATAGAACTTCCCTTTCACAAGAACGGGGTATTGAAACTCGTTTTTTATTACCTGTATATCCCAGTGTGAAGTTATATCTTTACTATAGGGAACTTTTATTCCATATTTTTTCCCATAAGCAGGAAGATTTGATTTCTGTCGCTCTTCAAGTTGCTCAGAAGTCGGTAAAAACGTACTAATTCCCATCTCTTTGAGCTTATCTTCAGATTTCATAAAGGTGAACAGCTCAGCATCAAAATTAGGGATTAAAACATCAATATTTTCAACAGAGTTGATATATGCTAATCTTTCCATTAGAGTATCTGAGCCTGATGAAGGATATGGAATCTGGTAGGCTTTATCAACAATTTCTTTCATGTAAATTCCAGGCTCAAGATTTTCGTAAGCTAACCCGATAATCCTTGCGTCAAACTCTTTCGATTCCCTGATCCCTCTGATAACAGGAACACCTGGCCCTGGATTGTCAGTGTTGTTTAATCCTGTTACAGCCACTACAATTTTTTTCTTTTTCATAATCAAGCTTGTGGTTCTGTAAGATTAAACTGTTTCAGCATATTTAAAAAGTCGTAATAGTTGTTCTCAAAAGTGTCGGAGTCAACTTCATATTTTTGCAAAACAAAGTTGGTAATTTCTTTTTGGTCATCCCCATCCTTAAGAAGTGTTAGTATCTCAACACCTAAAGGGTTTAGTGAATATGACTCACCTGTTGTGGGGTCGAAAACAAATCCCGAATCACTGATTGCAATATCTTTTTTTATATTCATACTACTATAGTTTTAATGTTTATAGGAAGAATTATGCGGCAAAAATATATGTAATAAATATGTAAACAGTTATAAAATTTTGTAAAAATGTTATATTTTATTATCTTTGGGGATTAAATAACGGGGAACTTGCACTTATTATTTAAGTTTTAAGAAAAAAATATAAAAAGTTTGATTGTTGATGATTAAGGGAGGATAAGGTTTAAATCACCATTTATAAAAACCAGTTATAAAGTGAAAGAGGCATTATTTTATAAAAGACAATATGGTGAGGATATT